>NZ_JBATXN010000166.1:0-3406 GCF_049673265.1 Mycobacterium sp.
GCCGTGGACTTCGTGCCTACGGCGCTGGAGAAGGCGCGGGCCAAGGCGGGCGCCGAAAACGTCAACTTCGTCCAGGCTGACGTCAGGCAGTTGCGTCAGACCGGACTCAGTGGACCTTTTCAGCTCATTGTCGACAATGGCTGCCTGCACAACATGAACGACGACGACCGCGACTCGTACGTCCGCGAGGTCAGTGCCGTGGCGGCGCCCGACGCGCGGCTGTTGATCGTGGCCTTCATTCCTGGCGGACGATTCGGAGTGCGCGGCATCGACCATGCCGAGATGGAACGACGGTTCGCATCCGGCTGGACACTGGTGTCCGCCGGCGACGAGCAGGAGCTCGACCGCGAGAAAACTCCGACGCGGTACTACCTTTTTCAGCGCCGCCGCTAGGAATACCGTCAACGTCATGGCTTCTCGACACACGTTATTTCGGGTCTTCTACGCGATCGGGTTTACTCCGTGGGATGGTCATCCGCTTTCGACAATGGTGCGTGAACTCGTTGAGGGAATCGACAAGCTGCCGCCAGGATCGGCACTCGACGTCGGATGCGGCACCGGAGATTCGTCGATCTACCTGGCCCAACACGGATGGCAAGTCACTGGAGCTGACTTCACCCCGAAGGCGCTGGATAAGGCGCGTGCCAAGGCCCGCGCCGCGGATGCTGCGGTCGACTTCGTCCACGCTGACGTCACGCATTTGAGCCAGGCGGGGATCAGCGGGCCCTTCGAGTTGATCGTGGACAACGGCTGCTTCCACGGCATGAGCGATGGCGATCGTGACCTCTACGTCAAAGAGATCAGTGCGGTGGCCGCACCAAACGCACGGCTGCTCATGATCGCCTTCAAACGCGCCGGCGGAATTGGGCCACCAGGAGTCGACCAGGCGGAGATCGAGCGTCGATTCACGCCCGCATGGTCGCTACTGTCGGCGGCCGATGAACCGCGATGGACGCCTCAGGGTGGACTCACTGGCAGATTCGCGGCCCGATTCGAGGCCCGCAGCTACGTATTCCAGCACCAGCCCTAGTGCGCGCGCAGGAACTTAGGTCAGCGAGTCCGGGGGCAGGAACCGGTCGCCGTACTTGGCCGCAAGCTCGCGGGCCCGCGCGACAAAGGCTTCCTTGCCCGTACCGGTCGCACCCTGGTAGCCGACGATGTACTGGGCGCTGCCACCGGTCCACGGCGGAAAGCCGATGCCCATGATCGAGCCGATGTTGGCGTCGGCGGTCGACGTCAGCACGCTTTCATCAAGGCACTTCTGGGTTTCCAGCGCCTCGGCGAACAGCATCCGGTCGATCATGTCCTGCAGCGGCGGCTCCGCGGAACCGGATTTGAATGTCTCGCGCAGACCCGGCCACAGCTGGGTGCGCTTGCCGTCGACGTATTCGTAGAAGCCGGCACCTTTCAAGCGGCTGGGCCGGCCGATCTCGATCATCTTCTCGACGACGGCCTCGGCCGGGTGCGGCTCGTACTTGCCACCCGCGTCTTCGATGCCCTTGCGGCTCGCGACAGCGATCTTGTGCATCAGCTCGAGGTTCAGCTCATCGGAGAGCTGCAGCGGCGGCGCCGGGTAACCGGCCTGCGAACCGGCGTGCTCGATGCTGGCCGGCTCCACGCCCTCGCCCAGCATCGCCAGCGCCTCGTTGACGAAGGTGCCGATCACACGGCTGGTGAAGAAGCCGCGGCTGTCGTTGACGACGATCGGGGTCTTGCCGATGGCCAGTGTGTAGTCGAACACACGGGCCAGCGCCTCGTCAGAGGTCTTCTCGCCCTTGATGATTTCGACCAGCGGCATCTTGTCGACCGGCGAGAAGAAGTGGATCCCGATGAAGTCCTCCTGCCGCTTCACACCGGTCGCCAGACCGGTGATCGGCAGCGTCGAGGTGTTCGATCCGAGCAGTGCGTTGGGTTCGACGACGTCTTCGATCTCCTGGAACACTTTGTGCTTGAGGTCCTGGTTCTCGAACACCGCCTCGATCACGAAGTCGACGCCCTTGAAGTCGGCGGGGTCGGCCGACGGCGTGATGCGGTCCAGCAGCGCCTTGCTCTTCTCCTCGGTGGTCTTGCCACGCTGAAGTGCTTTGGCCTCAAGCTTTTCCGAGTAGTTCTTGCCCTTCTCGGCGGCCTCGAGGCTGACGTCCTTGAGCACCACGTCATAGCCGGCCTTGGCCGACACATAGGCGATACCGGCGCCCATCATGCCCGCGCCCAGCACACCGATCTTGTTTATCTTGACCGGCTCGATGCCGTTCGGACGCGAACCACCGCCGTTGATGTGCTGCAGGTCGAAGAAGAACGCCTGAATCATGTTCTTGGCGACCTGGCCGGTGACCAGAGAAGTGAAGTACCGGCTCTCGATGCGGCTGGCGGTGTCGAAGTCCACCTGCGCGCCCTCGACGGCCGCGTCCAGGATGGCCCGCGGCGCCGGCATCGGCGCGCCCTTGAGTTGCTTCTTCAGCAACGCCGGGAACGACGGCAGGACGCCGGCCAGCGCGGGGCTGGCCGGAGTGCCGCCAGGCATCTTGTAGCCCTTGACATCCCACGGCTGGACGAAAATACGGTCGGGGTTGTCCTTGAGCTCCTCTTTTATCCAAGCCTTCGCCCTCGGCACCAGTTCGTCGACCGAGCCGACGAGCTCGTCGACCAACCCGATCTCCTTGGCCTTGTCCGGCTTGAAGCGGGTGCCCTGCGACAGGATGTTCATGAACGCGGTCTGGATGCCGAACATCCGCACGGTGCGCGTCACGCCGCCGCCACCCGGCAGCAGGCCCAGCGTCACCTCGGGCAGACCGACGACCAGACCCTTGACGTCCGCGGCGATCCGGTGATGACACGCCAGCGCGATCTCCAGGCCGCCGCCAAGCGCTGCACCGTTGATCGCGGCCACCACCGGCTTGCCCAGCGTCTCCAGGGCACGCAGATCGCGCTTGACCGATTCGACGGTGTCGAACGCCTCGCCGGCGTTCTCCGGGCCGAGTTTGATCATGCCCTTGAGATCACCGCCGGCGAAGAAGGTCTTCTTCGCGCTGGTGATAACCACGCCGGTGATCGAATCCTTCTCCGCGACAAGGCGTTCGACGGCATTGTGCATGGACTCGGCGTAATGCTCGTTCATCACGTTCGCCGACCCGGTGGGGTCATCCAACGTCAGCGTAACGATGCCGTCGGCGTCCTTGTCCCAAGCAATGGTGTTCTCTGCCATGGTCTTAAACCCTCTCAATGATCGTCGCGACGCCCATGCCGCCGCCGATGCACAACGTGACCAGCGCGCGGCGCGCGTTGCGGCGCTCGAGCTCGTCGACCATGGTGCCGGTGATCATGGCGCCGGTGGCGCCGAGCGGGTGGCCCATCGCGATGGCGCCGCCGTTGACGTTGAGCTTCTCGTCGGGGACGTCGAGGTCCT
>NZ_JBATXN010000167.1:0-2840 GCF_049673265.1 Mycobacterium sp.
ACCGAGTCGGGGATCAGCATCCCGGACGGCGCATCGAAGTGCACCCAACCGTCCCCGAGTGACGGGTGTAATCCCCGCACCCGGGCGACGTCGTATGCCATGCCAGCCACCTTAAAGTGCCGCAAAATCAGCTAAACCGTGACGGTAGCGGGCGCCCAGATACGTCCCCGCCGTCCCGAGCCAGGTCACCCGGCCAGCCATACTAGTCCAGTGGGGCTGTGGATCGGAACGCTGATCGCCTTGTTTTTGCTGATCGCGCCGGGGGCCATCGTCGCACGAATCGCCCAGCTAACCTGGCCGGTCGCCGTCACAGTTGGCCCAGCGCTGACTTTCGGTGTGGTGGCTCTGGCGATTATCCCGTTCGGCGCGCTCGGAATCCCTTGGAACGGTTGGACAGCGCTGATCGCGCTGGCCGTGGTGTGCCTGCTGATGATGGGTTTGCAGGCGCTGCTCGCCCGCTACCGCGACACCGAGGCCGAGACTTCAGCGGTGAGTGGCTGGCCCGCGCTGACCGTAGCCGCGGGAGTGGTACTGGGCGGCCTGCTGATCATGTGGGCGGCGTATCGCGGCATCACGCATTGGCAGTCCATCCCGAGTACCTGGGATGCGGTCTGGCATGCGAACGAGGTGCGCTTCATCCTCGACACCGGCCAGGCGTCGTCCACTCACATGGGCGAGCTGCGCAACGTCGAAACCCATCAGCCGCTGTACTACCCGTCGGTGTTTCACGCGCTGACCGCGGTGTTCTGTCAGCTGACCGGGTCGGCGCCGACGACCGGTTACACCGTGAGCTCGGTGGCGGCCTCGGTTTGGCTGTTTCCGTCCAGCGCGGCGACGCTCACCTGGTTTCTGCTCAGGCCCCTCGGCAGCCAGTGGCTCGCCGCCGGTGCGACCGCCACGTCAGCCGCGATGTCGGCGTCGTTCACCTCCGTGCCCTACGTCGAGTTCGGCGTCGCCGCGATGCCCAACCTGGCGGCCTACGGGGTCGCGATCCCGACATTTGCCTTGATCACCTCGACGCTGCGAAATCGCGATCGCATCCCGGCCGCGGTGCTGGCTTTGGTGGGTGTGCTGTCGGTACACCTCACCGGCGGGTTCGTTGTCATCTTGTTCTTGTTGGCCTGGTGGCTGTTCGACGCGTGCTGGCATCCGGTGCGCGGACGGCGGGGCGACCTGGGGATCCTGGCGGTGGTGGCGGCGCCGACGGTGCTGATCTTGGCGCCACAGTTCATCGGGGTGGCGCACCAGGCCGACATCATCGCCGGGCACGCGTTCCCCAGCTTCAAGAGCGTCAAGCAAGGCGTCATCGATGCACTGCTGCTGCACACCCGTCACCTCAACGATTTCCCCACCCAATACGGCCTGATCGGGTTGAGCGCGATCGGCATGGTGATCCTGCTCTACAAGCGAATCTGGTGGCCACCGGCGGTCTGGGTGGTGCTGACGGTCGCAACCATCTACTCGGGGGCGCCGTTTCACAACCCGCTCGGCGCCACCATCGAGGTGTTCAGTCAGTTCTTCTACAACGATCCGCGACGGCTGACGGCCGTGATCACCATGCTCGTCACGCCGTGGGCGGGGATTGCGGTGTTCGCCATCGTGCTGGCGGTGGTCGCGTTGGCCAAACGACTCGTGCGACTGCCCGCGCCGGTGTGGGTGTCGGCCACGGTGGTGCTGCTGGTGGCCGGCACCGTGCTGACCGCTCGCCACTACTTGTATCGGCACCTGGTGTTGTTCGGCGACAAATACGACTCGGTGATCATCAACCAGAAGGACCTCGACGCGATGGCGTATTTGGCGACGCTGCCGGGCGCCCGGACCACCCTGATCGGCAACTCGAATGTCGACGGCACCGCCTGGATGTACGCGGTGGCCGACCTGCACCCGCTGTGGACCCACTACGACTTCCCCCAGCAAACCGGCCCGGGCTATAACCGGTTCACTTTCTGGGCCGACGCCGATCATGATCACGATCCGCGGGTAGCCGAGGCGCTGCGGGCGCTCAATATTCGCTACATCTTGACCAGCGCTCCAACGGTTCGCGGGTTCAAGGTGCCCGACGGGCTAGTGTCAATAGACAAATCGACGTCGTGGGAGAAGATCTACGACAACGGTGGTGCCTGGATATACGAGTGGCGTGGCGCCCCGACACCCAAAGCGTGAGCGGCAAGGAGAGTGACTGGATTGAGTAACGGCAACGACGACGACGACATCGAAATCATCGGTGGCCTGGACCCGCGCATGTTGGCGGCCGCGCAAGATGACGATTCCGATGACCGGTCACTGACCGACTTAGTCGAGCAGCCGGCCAAGGTGATGCGGATCGGCACGATGATCAAACAGCTGCTCGAGGAGGTGCGCGCCGCGCCGCTCGACGAGGCCAGCCGCAACCGGTTGCGCGAGATTCACGCCACTAGCATCCGGGAGCTCGAAGAAGGGCTGGCTCCCGAACTGCGTGAGGAACTCGACCGGCTCACGCTGCCGTTCACCGAGGGCGCCATCCCGTCGGATTCCGAACTGCGCATCGCCCAGGCGCAGCTCGTCGGCTGGCTGGAAGGGCTCTTCCACGGAATCCAGACCGCGCTGTTCGCCCAGCAGATGGCCGCCCGCGCGCAGCTCGAGCAGATGCGCCAGGGCGCGCTACCCCCGGGAATCGGCAGGTCCGGCGGACCCGGTGGGCACGGCACCGGGCAATACCTGTAGGCGACAACCCGTGACGCACGCTGGGCCACACATCGAGACACGCGACGCGTGGGTGGAGTTCCCCATCTTCGACGCCAAATCGCGCTCGCTGAAGAAGACCGTCTTGGGCGGCACGATCGGGAGTAACGCTTCCAACG
>NZ_JBATXN010000168.1:0-2704 GCF_049673265.1 Mycobacterium sp.
ATGCTGTGCTTCCACTTTGGCATCCTGTCGTCGATCCCGATGGGCGTGCCGCTGGAGTGGAACGTCTTCATGATGTTTTCCGTGCTGGCGCTGTTCGTCGGCCAGGCCTCGGTCGGGTTGAGCGACCTGACCACACCGCTGCCGCTGGTGCTGTTGGCCGTCGTCGCGGCCACGGTGGTGCTCGGAAACCTGTTCCCCCGCAAGGTGTCTTTCCTGCCGGGCATGCGCTACTACGCGGGCAACTGGGACACCACGCTGTGGTGCATCAAACCTTCGGCCGATCAAAAAATCATCAAGGGCATCGTGGCGATCGCCAGCATGCCCGCCGCGCAGCTCGAGAAGTTCTACGGCAGCAAGGAGGCCGCGCAGATCCCGATGTACATGGGATATGCGTTCCGCGCCTTCAACACTCACGGCCGGGCCTTGTTCACGTTGGCACACCGCGCGATGGCTGATCAGAACGAGGACGACTACGTCCTCACCGACGGCGAGCGGATCACCAGCACCGCGATCGGCTGGAATTTCGGCGACGGGCATTTCAGCAACGAGCAGTTGGTCGCGGCCCTGCACAAGCGCTGCCACTTCGAGCCGGGCGAGGTGCGGGTGGTGATGCTCGACGCCCAGCCGATCCACCGGCAGACGCAGCAGTATCGGTTGGTCGACGCGGCCACCGGCGAATTCGAGCGTGGCTACGTATGTGTCGCGGACATGGTGACCCGCCAGCCCTGGGCCGACGACGTGCCGGTGCATTTACTCGCCGAGGCACGCCGGGCGGCTAGCGACAGCTGACAACTAGCCGATAACCGGCCTGACCCAGCAACGTCACCGCGTGGCTGGCGATGTTCTAGTGCGCCGAGTGTGAAACTGCTGCGAGATTTCAGCGAATTTTCCGCAGCAGTTTCACACTCGATGAACGCAGACTGTTAAGCGCTGGCCCGCACTTCCTTGGTCGCGGCGACCAGATTGGTCAGCGACGCCGAGACTTCCTCGGGATTGCGGGTTTTCAGGCCACAGTCGGGGTTGACCCACAACCGTTCGGCGGGAACGGCTTTCAGCGCCGCTCGCAGTGACTTGGCGATCTCGCCCGTGCTCGGCACTCGCGGCGAGTGGATGTCGTAGACACCCGGCCCCACGCTGTTGGAGAAGCCGACCGAGTTCAAGTCGTCGAGCACCTCCATGTGCGAGCGGGCCGCCTCGATGGACGTGACGTCGGCATCCAGATCGGCAATCGCGCCGATCACTTCGCCGAACTCGGAGTAGCACAGGTGGGTGTGGATCTGCGTCGAGTCAGCCACGCCCGAGGTCGCCAACCGGAATGAACCGACCGCCCAGTCCAGGTACGCCTGCTTAGCCGCGTCGCGCAATGGCAGCAGCTCCCGCAGCGCGGGTTCGTCGACCTGGATCACGGCGATGCCAGCGGACTGCAGGTCCACGGTCTCGTCCCGAATGGCAAGCGCCACTTGGTTGGCGGTGTCGGCCAGCGGCTGGTCGTCACGGACGAACGACCACGCCAAGATGGTCACCGGACCGGTGAGCATGCCCTTGACCGGCTTATCGGTCAGCGACTGCGCGTAGGTAATCCAGTCCACCGTCATCGGTTGAGGCCGGGCGACATCGCCGTACAGGATCGGCGGACGAACGCAGCGGCTGCCGTAGGACTGCACCCAGCCGTTCTGGGTGGCGAAGAAGCCGTCCAGCTGTTCGGCGAAGTACTGCACCATGTCGTTGCGCTCCGGCTCGCCGTGCACCAGCACATCGAGGCCGAGGTCCTCTTGTAGCTTGATGACGTCGGCGATCTCCTGCTTCATCCGACGCTCGTACTCGGCCTGGTCGATCTCTCCCGCGCGCAGTGCCGCGCGGGCTTTGCGGATCGCCGAGGTCTGAGGGTAGGAGCCGATCGTGGTGGTCGGCAGCGGCGGCAGATGCAGCCGCGCATTCTGTGCCTCACGGCGCTCGGCGGCGGGCCCGCGTTCGTTGCCCGACTTGGTGATCGAGTCGATGCGGGCCCGCACCTGGTTGTTGTGCAGCCGCTGATCTGAGCGACGGGACTTCACTGCGGCATTGGAGGCCTCGAGCTCGTCGGCCACGGAGGCTCGGCCTCCAAGGTCCCCGCGTAGCGTGCGTGCCAAAGTGGCCACCTCGTGCACCTTTTCGGCGCCGAAGGCCAGCCAGCTGCGCAGTGCGTCGTCCAGATCGGCTTCCGGTTCCAGCGAATACGGCACGTGCAGCGTCGAGCACGACGTAGAAACTGCCACGGCAGCCACGCTTCCCAGCAGGCTGGCCAACTTGCTCAGCGCCGACTCCAGGTCGGTGCGCCAGACGTTGCGCCCGTTGACGATTCCGGCCACCAGGGTTTTGTTTTCCAGCCCAGGAACGGACGCGACTGCGGTGTCGGCGCCGCGGACCAGGTCCACGCCGATCGCCTCGACAGGTGTGCGGGCAAGCGCGGGCAGCGCGCTGCCAGGGTCACCGAAGTAGGTGGCCACGTAGATCGCGGGCCGCTTCTGCACCGATCCCAGTGTGTTGTACACCTTTTCCGCCAGCGCGGCGGCGTCGGGGTGGATGTCGGTCACCAGGACCGGTTCGTCAAGTTGCACCCACTCGGCGCCGTTGTCGGCCAGTAGCGAAAGCAGCTCGGAGTAAAGCGGAACCAGCTCGTCGAGCCGCTGCACTGGTGCGCCCGCGCCATCGACCGCCTTGCTCA
>NZ_JBATXN010000169.1:0-3237 GCF_049673265.1 Mycobacterium sp.
ATCGTGTAGCTCTCTTTCGGCCGGTCGGGGCGGCACGCCATGAAAAAATGGCAGCCGTTCAATGTCTGCAGGCGTTCCATCACCGACCATATCCGGTTCTCCGGCAACGCATTTGCGGCCGCATAGAAGCTGCTCGGCGGCGCGAACAAGTCGTGCGGATAGTACGGCGTTTTGTGGAACCAGCCCTGAAATACCAGTCCGGCCGAGCTCACCAGATCAAGACACTCGTCGACGGTATAACTGCGCGCGCGACCGTGTAAGAACGTATCCACCAGTGCAGCATCGGACTGCAGATCGCGCGCCATTTTCAGATAGCTTTGCACCGGGTGCTCGGCCGGTAACGCCGAGATCGTGTCTTTGACCAGCTGGACCGACGCGTCGTCCTGACCCAGGTCGAAGTCGTGAAAGACGGACTCCAGCAACTCAATTCCAATTCGGCCGTACTTCGCATAGAGCATGAGAGCGATCGCGCCGTCGCGTCGCACGCAACCGGCGAGAGCCTTCAGGCCGGCTAGTGGATCCGCCATGTGGTGTAAAACCCCGGTCGATACCACCAGGTCGAAGTCGAGTCCAAGCGTCGACAGCTCCTCGATCGGGAGACGATGCAGCTCGAGATTGGCCAGCCCGTGCTTGTCCTTCAAATACTGCTGGTGATCCAGGGAGGGCTGGCTGATGTCGACGGCCACGACCTTGGCCGCGGGGTTGGTGAACGCAAATACCGCGGCCTGGTTGGTGCCACATCCTGCGATCAGAATGTCGAGGTCAGGCCGATATTCCTGGTCGGGCCATAGCACCCGGTGCGCGTGCGCCGGGTCGAACCACTCCCAGTTGGCAACGCTGTATGCCTCGAGGTCCTCGATGGGGTGTGGGTAGCGCCATCGTTGGTACTGGCGGGCAACAAGGTCGTCGCGTGCGTCGTCGTTCACGTCGCGCTCTCCACCGCTGGATTATGGGTTACCCCTTGCTCACCGGCAATAAGGAGACCCGGTGTCGGAATCCGGTGCGCCTACGCGGCGACGCGCTGTACCTCATTTTTAGTCAATGTGATTTGGGCCTCTTCTTGGCGTCCAAACAATAAGAAACCCTTATTCATTGATAGCCAAGCCACCGCTGGTCACCGGTTAGCGAAAGTGGCGAAACACCTGGCGAGACGTAGTGTCCCGTTTGCTGTTTGGGCTTGGGCCGGGACCGCGGAAAATATTGCTTAAGGACACTCTGAGTTACCTGCGTGACACGCGCGACAATCGATGAAACTGCGCTTTTTCGGCCGAAATTGGGCCGCTAGACTCGTCCGAAGCGGCGCTGCTATGCGCCTGATCCGAGGGATCCGGGTTTGCCTTCTCGGAACCGTTTGACCGGACTACGCGTCAAACATCCGCCCACCACGGACCCAATGAGAAGAGGCTGGTGCCCTGTGAGTCATGCAAGCGGTGCGAACGGACCGAAGTGTGCCGAAGATGCCCCGGGCTTCACGGTGGTGGACAAAATCGCCGTGCAGCAGGGCGCCGTCAGCGGCATCACCGTCAGTTCCGACGGCAGTCGGCTGATGGTCACCCACTACGGCGACGACAGCGTCTCGTCCATCGATGCCGGTAATGGCGCGTTCGTGCAGACGGTCATCGACATCGACGAGCCATTCGCCATCACCATGGCGGATACGCCGCAGGGCCGCGCGTACATCAGCACCGTATCGGCGGCATATGACTCGATTTTGGCTTTCGACGTGGCTGCCAATCGGGTTGTCGGGGCGCACCCGGTGGCCCATAGCGTGACCGATCTGGCGGTCAGCCCGGACGGACGGTACGTCTACGCCAGCCGGACTGCGGCCGATGGTGCCGACGTCGCAATCCTCGACACCAAGTCGGGCCGCGAAGACGCGATCGGCATCGCGGCCGCCGCCGGAACCACTGCCGGCTGTGTGCGCGTCAGCCCCGACGGACGCCGGCTGTATGTCGCGGCGAACGGGCCCTTTGCGGCAGAGCTTGTCGTGGTGGACGCGCACACCCACCGGGTGCTGAACACTTTCGAAATCGGCTGCCCGATACGGGATATCGCGCTCAGCCCAGATGGCGCCACCGCGTACGTCGGCAGCTGCGGTCCCGACTTCGGTGCGGTGCTCGATGTTCTCGATACCCGCACCGACACCGTCGTCAACACCTACAAATTCGGTGAAATCTCTGGCTTGCTGGCCCAATTGGTGTTGAGCCGCGACGGTGAGCGGGCCTATCTCGTCGGCGACACCTGCGTGACGGTGTTGTCCACGTCAACGCACGACATCATCGGCAGCATCGTGGTCGGCGCGCAGCCTTCATGCCTGACCGAGAGCCCGGCGGGCGATCGCCTGTACATCGCCGACTACGCCGGTGCGATCACCATGCTGACCGTCGCACCCACCGCCGCCGACGCGCTGACCCCGGACGAGATACCCACGGCCCCGCATCAGTGGGCCCCGCGCAGGTGGGCACCGCCCCACCTGCTGGGACTCGAACCGACGCCGGTCTAACGGGGTCTCCCGGCTACATCGCCCATCACCGCTAAGGCGATTGTTCGGGCGTGCGATGATCGCCACCGGGGCAGCCTTGTCAGGCCGGCCCGGGACAGCAGGTAGTGCGAACCATAAGGCGGTTCATCGATGTACAGCACCATGCACAGCTTCCCGTTGACGATCACCGCCATCTTGCGCCATGCGTCGGGCGTCCACGGGGCACGCAAGGTGACCACCGCGACCGGGAGTGGTTACCGCCACTCCAACTACGCCGAACTCGGTCAGCAGGCGGCTCAACTTGCCAACGCGTTGCGGGGAGTCGGCGTCAGCGGCGACCAGCGGGTCGCCACGTTCATGTGGAACAACACCGAACATCTGACGGCGTATCTGGCCGTGCCGGCGATGGGCGCTGTGCTGCACACGCTCAACATCCGGCTCTTCCCCGAGCAGATCGTGTTTGTAGCCAACGAGGCCGAAGACCAGGTTGTGTTGGTCGATGCGTCGCTGGTCAAACTGCTGGCGCCGGTACTGGGCGAGCTGGACACCGTGCACACGGTGATCGCCGTCGGTGACGGTGACATCTCGGCACTGGAAGAGTCGGGCAAGACGGTGCTGCGCTACGCCAACATGCTGGCCGGCGAGTCGACCGAATTCGACTGGCCGGAGATCGACGAGGACTCCGCGGCCGCGATGTGTTACACCAGCGGCACCACTGGCAACCCGAAAGGCGTTGTCTACAGCCATCGTTCGAG
>NZ_JBATXN010000170.1:0-5908 GCF_049673265.1 Mycobacterium sp.
CCGTTAACGGAGTTACCCATGTGATTGCGTTGGCGCCCGTCAGGCCATTGCGCGGCGGCCGGTCAACGCGCGTCCCAGGGTCAGCTCGTCGGCGAATTCCAGATCGCCGCCCATCGGCAGCCCAGAAGCGATTCGCGTGACGGTTAGATCGGGAATGTCTCGCAACATCCGCACCAAATACGTGGCGGTCGCCTCGCCTTCGGTGTTGGGGTCGGTGGCGATGATCACCTCGGTGATATCGACCCCGTCGACCTGCTGACCGATCCGGTTCAGAAGCTCGCGAATGCGCAGTTGCTCGGGGCCGACGCCGGACAGCGGATCCAACGCCCCACCAAGGACGTGATAACGACCGCGAAATTCGCGGGTGCGCTCGACGGCCTGGATGTCCTTGGGCTCCTCGACGACGCAGACCTGCGAGCCGTCCCGGCGCGGGTCGGCGCAGATGCGGCACCGCTCGTCGTCGGACACGTTGCCGCAGACCGCGCAAAACCGGACGCCGTCACGGACTTTGGCCAGCACCGCGGTGAGCCGGTCGATGTCAGGAGGCTCGACGGACAACAGATGAAACGCAATGCGCTGCGCGCTCTTCGGCCCGATACCCGGCAGCTTGCCGAGCTCGTCGATCAGATCTTGAACGGGCCCCTCGAACAAGTCAGGACCCCGGAATGCCCATTCCGCCGGCCAGCGGGCCGAGCGTCTGCTGTGCCATCGTGGTGACCTGCCCCGCGGCGTCGGCGAGCGCGCCCACGATCAAGTCCTGCAGCGTCTCGACATCGTCTGGGTCGACGACTTTCGGATCGATCTTCACCGCGACAACGTCGCCGCTGCCCTTGACGGTGACCTCGACCAGGCCGCCACCGGCCTTCCCCTGCACCTCGGCGTTGGCCAGGCGCTGCTGGGCAGCCATCAACTGTTGCTGCATCTGTTGCGCCTGGGCGAGCAACGCCGACATGTCGGGCTGTTCTCCGGGTTGCATGACGGTCCCCTTGCATCTTCGTCTCGACTTGGTTGCGCCTGCCGCGTGCGGGCGGTTCGGAACTTCAAGCCTAGACGGCGCCGGGCTACGGTGACGGCGTGCGTGTACGAGATCACCTGCGTGTCGGGACCGCGATAGCCGTCGGCACCTTGACCGTCGTGGCTGCCACCCCGACTCCGCCGAAGGCCGTCGCAGCCCCCGGCAACATCGCCGGGATGGTCGTGTTCCTCGACCCCGGTCACAACGGCGCCAACGACGCATCGATCAGCCGTCAGGTACCCACCGGCCGCGGCGGCACCAAAGACTGCCAGGCCAGCGGCACCTCGACCAATGACGGCTATCCGGAGCACACCTTCACCTGGGAAACCACGTTGCGCATCCGCGCCGAACTCAACGCCCTGGGGGCGCGGACGGCGATGTCGCGCGGCGACGACTCCTCGGTGGGCCCATGCGTCGACCAGCGCGCCGCGATGGCCAATGGCTTACACCCGAACGCGGTCGTCAGCATCCACGCCGACGGCGGCCCGCCCAACGGGCGGGGATTTCACGTCAACTACTCCGCGCCGCCGCTCAACCAGGTGCAGGCGGGCCCGTCGGTGCAGTTCGCCCGGATCATGCGTGACCAAATGCAGGCGTCGGGCATCCCGCCGGCCACCTACATCGGCCAGAACGGTCTCTATGGGCGTTCGGACCTGGCGGGGCTGAACCTGGCGCAGTACCCATCGGTCTTGGTTGAGTGCGGCAACATGAAAAACCCGGTCGATTCTGCGCTGATGGAGTCGCCGGAAGGCCAACAAAAGTACGCCGACGCCGTCGTCAAGGGCATCGTCGGCTATTTAGGCAGCCAAGGCCAAGCGCGCTAGCTCTCCAGTTCCTTTTTCAGGTTGGCCAGCACTTCACCCTGGATCCTTTTCAGTCCCAGCGGCGCGAACGTCTTCTCGAAGAATCCCTTCACGCCGCCAGCTCCTGCCCAGGTGGTCGTGACCGTGACGCTCGAACCGGGCCCGGCGGGAGCCACGGTCCAGTTGGTGATCATCGTCGAGTTGGCGTCCTTCTCGATGACGGCGTGGCCGGCGACGTCGACGGTGGCCCGGACATCGCGAACCCGGGATTTGGTGGCCTGCAGCTTCCAGCTGGCGACAGTTCCCTGTCCCTGGCCGCCTTCCAGCACCTGGTAGTCGCGGTAGTGCGACGACAGAATTTTCGGGCGGACTCCTTGATAGTCAGCAACGGCGGACAGCACGGTTGTCGGCTCAGCGTTGATCAAGATCGTGCTGGCTGCACTGACGTGTCCCATTAGGCGAAAACTCCTCTGCGCAGGTGTTGTGGCCGGCGCCACGCCTGGGTGCGGTGTCCATGCGCGGGCTGCTATCGGCGACTAGCGTATATCTGGTGGGAGTCCCTGCATCCGCACTGGCGGCTCATGCGGCGGGCGTCGAGCGGTTGCTGGCGAGCTATCGTTCGATTCCCGCGACGGCCGCCGTCCGACTCGCCAAACCCACCTCCAATTTGTTTCGCGCCCGTGCGAAACGCGACGCGCCCGGGCTGGACACCTCGGGCCTGACCGACGTCATCTCGGTCGACGCTGAGGCGCGCACCGCCGATGTCGCCGGCATGTGCACCTACGAGACTCTGGTCGACGCGACCCTGCCGTACGGTCTGTCACCCTTTGTGGTGCCACAGCTGAAGACGATCACACTGGGCGGGGCGGTTACCGGGCTGGGCATTGAATCGGCCTCGTTCCGCAACGGCCTACCCCACGAGTCGGTGCTGGAGATGGATATTCTCACCGGCGCCGGCGAATTGCTCACCGTCTCGCCCCAGCAGCATCCCGACCTTTACCGTGCCTTCCCGAATTCCTATGGCACCCTCGGCTATTCGACGAGGTTGCGGATCGAACTAGAACCCATTAAGCCGTTCGTGGCGCTGCGGCACGTGAGGTTCAACTCGCTGGCCGACCTAATGGCAGCGATGGACCGCATTATCGAGACCGGTGGTTTCGACGGTCTGCCGGTCGACTATCTCGATGGCGTCGTGTTCGGCCCCGAGGAGAGCTATTTGTGCGTCGGTGTGCGTACCGCCACCCCCGGCCCAGTCAGCGACTACACCGGACAAAAGATCTTCTACCGCTCAATCCAGCACGACGCCGGCATCAAGGAAGACCGGTTGACGATGCACGACTACGTCTGGCGATGGGATACCGATTGGTTCTGGTGCTCACGGCCTTTCGGTGCACAGAACCCCAGGGTGCGGCGGTGGTGGCCACGGCGCTACCGCCGCAGCAGCACCTACTGGAAGTTGGTGGCACTCGACCAGCGCTTCGGCGTTGCCGACCGGATCGAGAAGCGTCACGGTCGCCCGCCGCGAGAACGGGTGGTCCAGGATGTCGAGGTGCCGATCGAGCGCACAGCTGAGTTCTTGGAGTGGTTCCTCGATGCTGTGCCGATCACACCGATCTGGTTGTGCCCGTTACGGTTACGCGACCACAACGGCTGGCCGCTCTATCCGATCCGGCCCGGATCCACCTACGTCAATGTCGGGTTCTGGTCGTCGGTTCCCGTGGGCGATTCCGACAGCGCAACGAACCGGTTGATAGAGGCCAAGGTCGGTTCGCTGGACGGCCACAAATCCTTGTATTCCGACTCCTTTTACAGCCGGGATGAGTTTGACGAGCTTTACGGCGGTGAAACCTATAAAACCGTGAAAAAGGCGTACGACCCGGATTCGCGTCTGCTTGACCTCTACGCAAAGGCGGTGCAACGACGATGACGACCATCAAGGAACCCGCGACCACCACGGCAGGCAAGTTGAGCCTCGCCGAGATCCTGGCGATCGTCACGGGCGGCGCGAAGCGGTCGCTGAGGTTCACGGCTTACGACGGCAGCAGCGCCGGACCGGAAACCGCCGTGCTTGGAATGGATCTGCTCACCCCCCGCGGCACCACGTACCTGGCTACCGCCCCCGGCGAACTCGGCTTGGCGCGCGCCTACGTTTCGGGCGACCTCGAGGCGCGCGGGGTGCCTCCGGGCGATCCGTACGAATTGCTCAAATTGCTGGCCGAAAAGGTCGAGTTCAGCAGGCCTTCGGCACGGCTGCTGGCCGGCATCATCCGCTCGGTCGGCATCGAGCATCTGGTGCCCGCGCCGCCTCCGCCGCAGGAGGCGCTGCCTCGCTGGCGGCGGTTCGCCGAAGGCATGCGGCACAGCAAGACTCGCGATGCCGAGGCCATCCATCACCACTATGACGTCTCCAACACCTTCTACGAGTGGGTGCTGGGACCGTCGATGACCTACACCTGCGCGGTCTATCCGCACGCCGATGCGACGCTGGAAGAGGCGCAGGACAACAAGTATCGGCTGATTTACGAGAAGTTACGGTTGCAGCCGGGTGATCGGCTGCTCGACGTCGGTTGCGGTTGGGGCGGGATGGTCCGCTACGCCGCCCGCCGCGGCGTCCGGGCGATCGGGGCGACCCTGTCGGCCGAACAGGCCCACTGGGCGCAACAGGCCATCGACGCCGAAGGGCTCACCGAATTGGCCGAGGTGCGCCACTCCGACTATCGCGACGTCGGCGAGACCGGGTTCGATGCGGTGTCGTCGATTGGATTGACCGAACACATCGGGGTCAAGAACTATCCGTCCTACTTCGAGTTCCTCAAGTCCAAGTTGCGCCCCGGGGGCCTGCTGCTCAATCACTGCATCACCCGCAATAACAACAAGTCGAACTTCCGCGCGAGCAGCTTCACCGATCGTTACGTTTTTCCGGACGGGGAGCTGACCGGCTCGGGACGAATCACGTCAGAGATTCAAGATGCGGGGTTCGAGGTCCTGCATGCGGAGAACTTCCGGACGCACTACGCGATGACGTTGCGGGACTGGTGTCGCAACCTGGTCGCGCATTGGGACGAGGCCGTCAACGAGGTCGGTCTGGCCACGGCGAAGGTATGGGGCTTGTACATGGCGGCGTCTCGAGTTGCGTTCGAGCACGACAACATTCAGCTGCATCACGTGTTGGCGGCAAATCTCGACCCGCGGGGCACCGACGAGCTGCCACTGCGGCCGTGGTGGCAGCCCTAAGTCAAAGCTGGCGCCGGCGGCTTAGTTAACAGGGGTAGCAAGCCCACCCGTGGGCGCCGTTTCGCCAGTGGAACCCCGGACCGCAGCCGTGTGCCCCGGTAGTACCGTTGCAGTCGAGCGGCTGCACGATCGCCGGTATCCCGGGATCGGTGGGAACCGTTGGGATATACGGGATTTGGGTGGCGTGCGCGTGGGGAGCTATCGTCAACGAGCCCATCGCGAGTGCCGCGGCGACGGTAGCAATTTTAATCCGCATTGGAAACCATCCCCTTTCGTCTGAGCATGGACTTGATGACGTTACGCCTTTCACGTCAGTCATGTTGGGCTCTTTAACGATTGCTAAGAAAGTCAGTTGTTGTCGATGCGGCGTGCGCCCAGTTCGTTCTGCAGCAACTCCAGTGCCGCCTCTTCCGGGTCGCGGCGCGGAGTCGACGCGTCATCCTGACCCGCTTCGGCCAGCATGCTTTCCTCTTCGGCGCGCTGAGCAGGATCATCGTCGGCGGCTGGCTCCGCTGGCGCGGACGGACGCGAGCGTTCGGTGCGGCGGGCCGGCGCAGGCTGCTCTTCTGTTGTCGTCAGGTTCGGCGCGCCGGCTTCACATCGCACCCGCCAGTTAACGCCCAGTGCATCTTTGAGCGCCTCTGCGATCACATCGGCGTTGCGTTGTTCGCACAGCCGCTTGGCCAGCGGCGCCGATTCATGGCTCAACACCAAGGTGTCACCCTCGACCGCTCGCACAGTGGCGCCGGCCAGCATCACCTCGGTGGTTCGGCTGCGTTGACGCACCTTCTCGCGCACCGTCGGCCACAACGTGCGGACCGCGGCCGCGCCCGGTTCACCCGGGCCCGCCGCGGGC
>NZ_JBATXN010000171.1:0-2753 GCF_049673265.1 Mycobacterium sp.
GACGCGAGAATCGTGGCCACCACCGTATTCGGTGAGAAGTACGTGTCGATGACTGCGCCGAAACACCCACTGCCACAACGGATTACGCCGAAGAATGTGATTGACGCCCGATCGGTCACGACAGAGATCAACACGCTGTTCGAGACGATCACCTCGATCGCCGAGAAGGTCGACCCGGTCAAGGTCAACCTGACGCTGAGCGCCGCCGCCCAGGCGTTGAGCGGGTTGGGTGACAAGTTCGGGCAGTCGCTCATCAACGGCAGTGAATCTCTCGATGAGATCAACCCGCGGATGCCGACGATCCGCCACGACATCCAGCAATTGGCGACTTTGGGCGACACCTACGCCAACGCATCGCCTGACCTATTCGACTTCCTGAACAACGCGGTGACGACGGCACGCACGATCCACCAGAACGAAAAGGAATTGGATCAGGCATTGCTGGCGGCGGCGGGCTTCGGCCACACCGGCGCCGACATCTTCAACCGCGGCGGACCGTATCTGGCCCGCGGCGCCGCCGACTTGGTGCCGTCGGCTCAGCTGCTCGACACCTACAGCCCCGAGCTGTACTGCTCCATCCGCAACTTGCACGATGGCGAACCGAAGGTTGCCGCGTTTGCCGGTGGCTTCAACGGCTATTCGCTGCGGTCCGAGACCGAAATATTCTCCGGGCTGGGGCTGGCTCTGAGCCTGCCAGGGCTGGGCCTCACGCTCGCCACGCAGGGGCTCCTCGGGCTAGCCGGACTGGTCGGTGGAGCGCCCAATCCATATGTCTACCCGGAGAACCTGCCACGGATAAACGCTCACGGCGGGCCGGGCGGTGCACCGGGTTGCTGGCAGACCATCACCCGTGATCTCTGGCCCGCACCCACGCTGGTGATGGACACCGGCAACAGCCTTGCGCCGTATAACCATGTCGATACCGGTTCCCCGTACGCAGCTGAGTACGTCTGGGGCCGCCAAATGGGGGACCAAACGATCAACCCATGAAAATCACCGGTACCCTTGTCAAGCTCGGCATCGTCGGCGTGGTGTTGCTGTTCTTTACTGCGTTGCTCGTCGTGGTGTTCGGACAAATGCGCTTCGACCGGACCAACAGTTATTCCGCGGAGTTCAGCAATGTCAGCGGCCTGCGGGCGGGTCAGTTCGTCCGGGCCTCCGGGGTGGAAATCGGCAAGGTCAAAGACATCGAGCTGATCGACGGCGGCCATCGGGTACGAGTCAAATTCGACGTCGACCATTCGATCCCGCTGTATCAGTCGACCACCGCGCAGATCCGCTATTTCAATCTGATCGGTGACCGCTATGTCGAACTCAAGCGCGGGGAGGGCGAGGGGTCCGATCGCGTGCTACCGGCCGGCGGGTTCATCCCGCTATCGCGGACGCAGCCGGCGCTGGATCTGGACGCGCTGATCGGCGGCTTCAAGCCGCTGTTCCGGGCGCTGGATCCGGAGAAGGTCAACAACATCGCCACTGCGATCATCACCGTCTTCCAAGGGCAAGGCGGCACGATCAACGACATCCTCGACCAGACCGCACAACTGACTTCCCACATCGCCGAGCGTGACCAGGCGATCGGCGAGGTGGTCAAGAATCTCAACATCGTGCTCGACACCACGGTCAGACACCGAGAGCAATTCGACCAGACCGTCGACAATTTCGAGAAGCTGATCAGCGGACTGGACAAACACGCCGACCCACTGGCGGCCAACACCGCGAACATCAGCAACGCGGCCGGCACGGTTGCCGACCTGCTCGCCGAGAACCGGACGCTGCTGCACAAGACGCTGGGCTATCTCGAGCCCATTCAGCAACCGATCATCGACCAGAAAGACTTGTACGACGATCAGCTCAAGCGGACGCCGATCGGAATGAACATCGTGGGCAACGCCGTCGGCAACTACGGCGACTGGGTCAACTTCTACTTGTGCGACCTCACCCTGAAGACCAACGGACTGCAGGCCGGCGGCCCGATCCGCACGGTGAGGGTCTGGTCGCAGCCGACAGGTAGGTGCACGCCGCAATGAGAACGCTAGAACCTGCCAACCGGATGCGGATCGGCCTCATGGGCCTGGTCGTGACGGTACTGGTCGTCGGTGTGGGCCAAACCATCACCAGCGTTCCGGTCCTGTTCGCCAAGCCCGCCTACTACGGGCAGTTCACCGATAGCGGCCAGCTGAACAAAGGTGACAAGGTGCGCATCGGCGGCGTGGACGTCGGCGATGTCGAGGCCGTCAAGATCGACGGTGACCACGTCGTGATGAAGTTCTCCACCGGCTCCAACACCATCGGCACCGAGAGCCGGCTGGCGATCAAGACCGACACCATCCTGGGTAAAAAAGTTCTCGAGATCGAGCCGCGCGGCACCCAGACGTTGCCGCCCAATGGTGTGCTGAAGCTGGGGCAAAGCACGACGCCGTATCAGATTTACGACGCCTTCTTCGACGTCACCAAAGCCGCCTCCGGCTGGAACATAGACACCGTCAAACAGTCGCTGAATGTGTTGTCGCAGACCATCGATCAGACGTATCCGCATCTGAGCGCAGCGCTCAAGGGGGTGGCTGATTTCTCCGACACCATCGGCAAGCGCGACGAGCAGGTCACTCACCTGCTGGCGCAGGCTAACCAGATCGCCAGCATATTGGGCGATCGAAGCCAACAGATCGACCGGCTTTTCGTCAACTCCAACGACTTGTTGGCGGCGTTCAACCAGCGCAGCCGGGCGATCAGTGCGCTGCTGAGCAACGTGTCGG
>NZ_JBATXN010000172.1:0-1651 GCF_049673265.1 Mycobacterium sp.
TGGCGTCGCGGATCGTGCTCAGTCGATGCGCGATGGTAATCACCGTCCGACCCTTCATCAGCCGTTCCAGCGCCTCGACCACAAGTTGTTCGGACTCGGTGTCCAGTGCCGCGGTCGGCTCGTCGAGGATTAGGATCGGGTTGTCGCGAATGATCGCACGGGCAATGCCAATTCGCTGCCGCTGGCCACCGGAGAGAGTCAGACCGCGCTCACCGACCGCGCTGTCGTAGCCGTTGGGCATGCGGCTGATGAACTCATGGGCATTGGCCAGTTTCGCCGCGTGCACAATTTCGTCCTCGGTGGCCCTTGGGTGGCCGTAGGCGATGTTCTCGCGGATCGTTCCGCGGAATAGCACCGTCTCCTGCAGGACAAAGCCGATGTGCTTGCGCAGTTCGTGCAGTTTGTAGTCTCGGACGTCGACGCCGTCGATCTTGATGCTGCCCGAGTCACCGTCGTAGAACCGCGGAATAAGGCTCACCACGGTGGATTTCCCGCTGCCGGTGGGTCCGACGAATCCGACAAGTTGACCCGGCTCGATGGTGAAACTGACGTCGCGCAAGACCGGGCACGCCGGGTCATAGCCGAAAGACACGTGCTCGAATTCGATGAGGCCGCGCAACGTCTCAGGCTCCAGACCATCGGAGCGGTCCGGAATGACGGCGTCGGCATCGAGAATCGCCCGGACCCGCTCCACGCCCACTGACGTCTGCGCGATCGTGTTGGTCATCGTGGCGAGATCCTGCACCGGCTTGAAGAACATGGCCAGATAGGAAAGAAACACCGTGAGGGTGCCGACTTCCATCGCGTCGGCCAACACCAGCGATGTGCCCCGCCACAGCACCAAACCGGTGCACAGCGCGACCACGATGGAGACAATCGGCGCGAGGAGTGCCTTAATCCGCCGGGCCCGCAGCGCCGCCTCGATGGTCTGCTTGCCGACCCTGCTCAGTTCCGCCTCCTGCAGGTCCTCGCGCTCGAAGGCCTGCACGACTCGAACAGACTCCAGCCCCTGCTGCACTGCGCTGACGATGTCGGCCTGGCGCAGGCGCACCTCGTGCGTCGCCTTCTTCACCACCGTCCGGACTCGCGAGACGAAGAAGAGCAAGAACGGCGTCACCACAAGCGCGATCAGCGCGAAATCCCACCTGATCGCGAACATCACGCCCAAGATGCCCACAATTTGAAGCGCGTCGATGGTCATCTGGGTTATGGAATCGGACGCGAAGCTTTGGATGGTGTCGACGTCATCGTTGATGGTGCTGACGATCGCGCCAACCTGATGGGTGTCGTAGTAACTGAGTGAAAGCCGCTGCAGATGGTGGTAGGTGCGCGTGCGCAGATCGTAGGCAACCCACTGACCCACTGTTTCGGTGTAGTAGTTGGCGATGTAGGACGCGACGGCGTTCACGATGGCGATCACTATGAACAAGAGCGCCGCCAGCTCAGCAATGTGCATTTTGTTTTTGCCGCCCAGAATTGGCAGCAGGTCAGTCATCCAGTGCGGAAGTGGGTGCTTGGCGACCACCACGTTGTCGAGGATGACCTTCAACGGCCAAGGGCCGGCCAGGTTCATGGCCGTTGCTATCAGCATCGCGGCCAGGATGATCGCGATGACCCAGCGGTAAGGCCGGATCAATTCAAGGATTAGGCG
>NZ_JBATXN010000173.1:0-4983 GCF_049673265.1 Mycobacterium sp.
CGGATCGAGGTTGGACGGGGTTTAAGTGCGCCGTCAGGGTTTCGAACCCCGGACCCGCTGATTAAGAGTCAGCTGCTCTACCAACTGAGCTAACGGCGCGTGGAACCTGCTGGACCGCGTTTGCGACAATAACAGCCATTCCGTCGGCAGGCGAAATCGCCGTGGCCGAGATCGACCGCTGGTCACGGTTAACAGTCAACTACCCCTAGAATACTCGCCAGTAATACAGGTCTGAGGGGGAGCAAACTCCGTGGTAGGTCGCATGACGATGCGCCGGCGCCGGTGCCGCCAATGGGTGGCGGCGCTGATGGTCCCGCTTGCCGTTTTCGGCGCGGGTGCCTGCGGCGGCGGCGGTGCAGCCCCACCGCCGAAAGCCATCATGGACAAGGCCACGCCGTTCGGTGACCTGCTCGTCCCCAAGGTCAGCGCATCGGTGACTGATGGCGCCGTGGGCGTCGCGGTGGACAGCCCGGTAACAGTGACCGCTGACGACGGCGTTCTGGCCTCCGTCGAGATTGTCAACGAGAACGGGCGCTCGCTGGGCGGGCAGCTCAGCCCCGACGGTGTGCGCTGGTCGACCACCGAGCAGCTGGGCTACAACAGGAGCTACACGCTGACTGCCAAAGCGCGTGGGCTGGGCGGCGTGGCCACCCGCCAGATTGCGTTTCAGACCCAGTCACCGCAGAACCTGGCGATGCCGTATGCCATGCCGCACGACGGCGAGGTAGTCGGCGTCGGCGAGCCGCTGGCGATCCGATTCGACGAGAACATCGCCAACCGCGCCGCGGCCGAGAAGGCCATCGTGGTGACCACAGATCCGCCTGTCGAAGGGGCGTTCTACTGGCTGAACAACCGTGAAGTGCGTTGGCGCCCTGAGCATTTCTGGAAGCCAGGCACCACCGTGAACGTCGCGGTCAACACCTATGGCGTCGACCTTGGAGATGGGGTTTTCGGCGAGGACAACCTGCACACCCACTTCACCATCGGTGACGAGGTCATCGCTACCGCCGATGACGACACCAAGATGGTGACGGTGCGGGTCAACGGTGAAGTGGTCAAAACCATGCCGACCTCGATGGGCAAGGACAGCACTCCGACCGCCAGCGGTACCTACATCCTCGGGGAGCGGTTCGCGCACATGATCATGGATTCGTCGACCTACGGCGTACCGGTCAACTCGCCCAACGGGTATCGCACCGAGGTGGATTACGCCACCCAGATTTCCTACAGCGGTGTCTTCGTGCATTCGGCGCCGTGGTCGGTGGGCGCTCAGGGCCACACCAACACCAGTCACGGCTGTCTGAATGTCAGTCCCAGCAACGCGCAGTGGTTCTTCGAGCACACCAAGCGCGGCGACATAGTGCAAGTGCTGAACACCCTGGGGCCGCCACTGTCGGGGACGGAAGGTCTTGGCGACTGGAACATTCCGTGGGATCAGTGGCACGCCGGCAACGCCAAGGCGTAACGCCGGTCCGGGCCCCGAGGCGCGAGGCAGTCCGCCGCGCCTTTCCCCGCGGCTGCCTTAGGGTGGCGAGATGACCGAGCCTGATTGGCCGCTGTGGGAGTACAAATGGTTCTTTTCGACGGGTGATGATGCCATGAACGAAATGATGCGCAGAGCGAACGCGCTAGGCGAAGAAGCCTGGGAGATGGTCAACTTCGTGATGGACGCGAATAAACCCTTTACGGCCGCGTGCTTCTTCAAACGGCCGCGGCTCCCGGGTGTTGAGCCCGAATCGCCGGAACCGCCTCGGCGCTTTCTCTGAATACGGGGGTGACCGCGCGGACCGCCCCCGCAATGGAGAAAGCCAGAGGGCTAGAGATGCCCTCTGGCTTGTTCGGGGTGGCTGACGGGACTCGAACCCGCGACACCCAGGATCACAACCTGGTGCTCTACCAGCTGAACTACAGCCACCATCGCTGCCAGCCACTTCCATAAGTGGGACTAGGCAGCGACGTCGATACTAGCTGTTCGGGTGTTCGGCAGCCGAATCGATTACCTCCGGCGCGGCCGGTTCGCCCCCCAGCTCGACGGCGACCGCGGCAATGTCGCTGGTGGCAGGCCCTGGCGGCGGCACGAACGCGGTGCGCCGGTAGTACTGCAGTTCGCGGATGGATTCGTGAATGTCGGCCAGCGCGCGGTGCGCGAGTCCCTTGGCCGGCTGGCCATAGTAGATGCGCGGATACCAGCGGCGACACAGTTCTTTGATCGAGCTCACATCGATCATCCGGTAGTGCAGATATGAGTCGAGGGCAGGCATGTCGCGGGCGATGAATCCGCGGTCGGTCGCGATCGAGTTACCAGCCAGCGGTGCCGTTTTGGCTTGTTTGACGTGTTGGCGGATGTAGTCGAGCACCATCGTCTCCGCGGTCGCCACATCCACAGTGGACGCCCGCACCTCCTCGATGAGACCGGAACGGGTGTGCATTTCGGTGACCACGTCGATCATCGATGACAACGCCGCGTCGTCGGCGTGGATCACCACGTCAACCCCATCGCCGAGCACGTTCAGCTCTGCGTCGGTGACCAGAACGGCGATTTCGATCAACTTGTCTGAGTGCAGGTCCAGCCCGGTCATTTCACAGTCGATCCACACCAGTTCGTCCCGCACAGCGTTCACCCTAGGCAAAGTTGGCTGCCAGACCTGCAGCCACCCCGCGGCAGCACGTCAGCAAGTAAGGTCGTGCGTTGGCGGTACTAGCTTTGATTGTCCGGCTCCTCACCGGGCCATAAGCGGCCCGCATCGTCGCCGGACTACGAACCTACTACGGGAGAGGCAGGCGTCACGATGAGCTCCGAGTCGACACCGCGCAGCGCATCGGCAGGGACTCCAGCGGCTCCAGCGCAGCAGATCGCGGCCGGCTACACGGTCGAGGGCCAGGCCCTGGAGCTGGGCACGGTCGTC
Organism: Mycobacterium sp.; assembly: GCF_049673265.1. GTDB lineage: Bacteria > Actinomycetota > Actinomycetes > Mycobacteriales > Mycobacteriaceae > Mycobacterium. The sequence continues at coordinate 2,907 of NZ_JBATXN010000173.1, forward strand.
ATCGACGGTACGGCCGACCCCGCCGCGCAAATCCGCATCCCGCTGGCCACAATCAACCGGCACGGTTTGGTGGCCGGAGCGACCGGCACCGGCAAGACCAAGACGCTGCAGCTGATCGCCGAGCAGCTCTCGGCGGCGGGCGTGCCGGTGCTGATGGCCGATGTCAAGGGCGACCTGTCCGGCCTGTCGCGGCCCGGACAGAGCAGCGACAAGATCACCGCGCGCGCCAAGGAAACCGGCGAGACGTGGGAGGCAAGCGCCTTTCCGGTGGACTTCTTGTCGCTGGGCACCAAAGGCATCGGCGTTCCGGTGCGGGCCACCATCGCCAGCTTTGGTCCCGTCCTGCTGTCAAAAGTGTTGGGCCTCAACAGTACTCAAGAATCAACCTTGGGTCTGATCTTCCATTATGGCGAGCAGCAAAAATACGATCTGCTGGACCTGAAAGACCTGCGCGCGGTGATCAGCAAGCTCACTAGCGACGAGGGTAAGGCCGACCTGAAGTCACTCGGCGGCGTCTCGGCGCAAACTGCCGGCGTCATCCTGCGCGCTTTGGTCAACCTGGAAGCCGAAGGTGCCGATACCTTTTTTGGTGAGCCCGAATTAAAACCCAAGGATCTCTTGCGCTTTGATGACAAGGGCCATGGGGTCATCTCATTGCTGGAACTCGGCGACCAGGCCGCCCGCCCGGTCCTGTTCTCCACCTTCCTGATGTGGGTGCTGTCCGATCTCTTCAAATCCCTGCCGGAGATCGGCGACGTCGATAAGCCCAAGCTGGTGTTCGTCTTTGACGAGGCCCACCTGCTGTTCACCGATGCGTCCAAGGCGTTCCTGGAGCAGGTCGAGCAGACTGTCAAGCTGATCCGCTCCCGCGGCGTTGGGGTGTTCTTCTGCACCCAGTTGCCCACTGATGTGCCCAACGAGGTGCTGTCACAGTTGGGAGCGCGGATCCAGCACGCGCTGCGCGCGTTTACTCCCGATGACCAGAAGGCGTTGACGAAAACCGTTCGCACCTATCCGAAAACCGATGTCTACGATCTGGCTTCGGCGTTGACCTCGCTGGGCATCGGCGAAGCGGTGGTCACCGTGTTGTCGGAGCGCGGTGCCCCGACCCCGGTCGCGTGGACCAGGCTGCGCTCCCCACGTTCGCTGATGGCTGCCATCGGCGACGACGCGATCGGCACCGCGGCCAAGTCCAGTCCGCTGCAGGCGACGTACGGCCAAACCGTCGATAAAGAATCCGCCTACGAGAAGATCGAAGCCGAAAAAGCAGAAGCTGCCAAGGCCGGCCCACCCGCGACGGCGGGATCCAAGTCGGCTCCTGCGCCTGAGAAGAAGCCAGGCTGGTTCAAGCGCTTCGTAAATAGCAGGGGTTTCCAGACATTTCTCAGAGCGCTTGGTACGGAACTGATCCGCAGCATGCTCGGCGGCAGCGGTCGCCGCCGCCGATAGGTCAGGCGCCGAGCTTTTTGTAGAAGCTTCCGACGATTGGCGCGACGATTGCGCGCGGCGCATACCCGCTCGCCAGTGACATGGCCTTGGACGTCAAACCTGGCACCACACGCATCTTATTGCGCGCCAACGCATTTAGCGAGGCACGGGCGGTGTGCTCTGTGGAGATCCAGAGAAAATCGGGCACCAGCTTCTCGACGATCGACGCTTCGGCGGGGTCGGGTAGGTCGGTTCGCACCGGCCCGGGTGCCAATAGCGTGACGTGCACGCCGGATTTCCGCAGCTCCCCGCGCAATGATTCGCTGAACGTGTTGACAAACGCTTTGCTCGCCGCATAGGTCGCGTTATAGGGAATCGGTGAATTCCCGGCTGCCGAACCGGAAATCAAGATGCCGCCGGCCTTTCGCTCGATCATCCCCGGCAGCACCGCAAGCACCAGGTCGTGCACGGCAATCGCGTTCAGCTGTACCTGCGCTCTTTCCACCGCTGGATCAAGCGTGGAGACCGCGCCAAAGGTCGCAGTGCCGGCGTTGGCGCACAGGATCGAGATGTTGCGGGTTGCCAACTCGTCGAGCAGTTTTGCGCGTTCGGTCACATCGGCGAGGTCGGCCGGGCGTACTTCGACGGC
>NZ_JBATXN010000174.1:0-1788 GCF_049673265.1 Mycobacterium sp.
CCTACCGGACCCGGGAAAATTGGCGTCGCCGCACTCGGGTCCCGCGCCACCCAGCCCTTGCCCTCGCCGTTCCAGTACTGGTACTTGCTGAGGTCGGGCAGGAAGTTCGGCGGAACCCGTGACAGGAACGCCGGGCCGCCGCGTCCGGACGGTGTCCCGAATGAGTAGAGGTAACCGTCCTTGCCTTTCATGAACGCGCCCATCTGGAAGTTCTCGTTGCCCGGGAAGTAGTGGCCGCCCGGGACTGTGTCAGCCGCGGCCAGGCGGATGCTGCCCGGGAAGATGCCCCAACTCTGACCGTTATCAACCGATCTCGCGAGTCCCGAGTAGTTCGTCGACCATTCGCCGTCATGGCCCCAGTTCCTGATCGACATGAAGTTCATGTATTGCGTTCTGCCGAGGGACATCGCCGACGTCGGAATGATTCCCGTCTCGTGCGCCGCCTTGTGGATGCTGTTGACGACTTGCTTGGACAGGCCCGGCGCCCATACCGGCGAACCGGAGTAAGGGTTGTTCGGCACCCCGTCCGCGACGTGGATGCCCTGGTTCAGATCGCGGTCTTGGCTGCGGAAGAGCACGTTGTACCGCCATTGCTGGCCGTGCACGCTGCAGTAGCCGAAGGTGTCGCCGAAGGCCATCAGCACCTGACGATTGGCGGGATCGCCGTTGTCCCAAGGTATCCCGAGGTCAGTTCCGGAGATACCGAACCGGTCGAGGGTCTTGTTCGGGCTGTTCGGACCGGTCACGAAGTCGACGAGCGAGGTAGGAGCACCCGCGATGTTGGCAGGGGGCGCGGGCGGTGCCGGCACGGCTTGCGGAACCGCCTGATTGGCGTTCGGGGACTGTGGGATGGCGCCCGGCGGAGCACCCGGCGGAGTGGGCCCGGGCGTCACCGCCGCCTGAAGCTGCGCGGGATTACGGGTCAGGGGTTTGAGGAATTGGGAGATCAGCGGACCCAATTTGGGTAGCGGCGCCTTTTCGTTGGCGCCTCGAGGCCTGCGCCCAGTCGGTGGCGCGACGACCGGCGCGGGCGCGGGCATCTCCGGAAGCGCGGCTGGGGCGGGGCCGTTTGCCTCCGGGGCGCTGCAAGGTGTGGCGAACGCCGGTGGCGCCACGCCGACCGGAATAACCAGTCCGACGACGGCCGCCGACGCCACCGATACTGAAACGATTCGACGCTTCGCCGACATATGCCACCCTTCCCAGAGACGAGCCGTCGCATTGACGGCCGCCGTTGGCCTATGTGACGATAGTGGCGGATGTGATTACTGCGTCTGCTGAGACCTGAATAGGTATCGATCCGTGACCGTGTCGCAACCGTTACACATGAAGTTGGCCACCTCAACCCGCTGGAAACAGCCGAAAACCCCCACCCGGCGGCCCCGCCAGCGCCGCCGGCCCCGCCGTATCCGATCAACGACGAACCCGTACCCCGCACCGCCGTTATCGCCGGCATAGCCGCCGGCCCCACCCGAATAGCCGGCCCGCCGGCGCCGCCGTTGCCGAGTGCGCGGACATTAGTGAAACGTGGGCCGATGCTGTCGCCGACGCCGCCGTTGCCAGCGGCCCCACGGCACAGACAGCAGCGCTGGCGCGGGGTTGGGGGCAACTTCGACCTGGCAATCGCCAACGGCGATCACAGCGACGCTGGTGCGGGGGTGGGCGGCAATTTTGCGATCGCGACTGCTGATGGCACCAACAGCACTGCCGACCGGCCGGCGATTTCGACCTCGCCGTGGCGTTAGGTGACCCGCTCAGCGCGATGGCTACCGGCGGCAACTACTTGTT
>NZ_JBATXN010000175.1:0-15482 GCF_049673265.1 Mycobacterium sp.
CCGCCGAACAGCGATGTGAAATGTGCTCGGAGAGCATCGTCGACGAGCACCAGCACGTCGTGAATGTGGCAGCACGCCAACTGATGTGCGTCTGCCGCGGCTGCTATCTGCTGTTCACCGACAGCCACGCCGAGCTGCGATACCGCGCGGTCCCCGACCGGTATCTGTGCTTTCCCGACTTTGCACTGGACCGCCGCGCGTGGGAGGCGCTGCAGATCCCGGTCGGCCTCGCATTCTTATTCCGCAACTCAGCGCTGGATCGCACCGTCGCGTTCTACCCAGGACCTGCGGGGGCAACCGAATCGGAGCTCGACCTCGAGGCTTGGACCGCGATCAGCGTGGCCGACTCCCGCGTTGGCCTACTCGTCGACGACGTCGAGGCGCTGCTGGTGCGAGTGCGCGACGGTGAACAACCCGATTGCTATCTGGTCCCGATCGACGCCTGCTACGAGTTCGTCGGCGGGTTGCGGATGTTGTGGCGGGGCTTCGACGGCGGGCAGGCGGCCCGCGAATTCATCGACGCCTTCTTCGCTCAACTCGCAGTCCGCAGTACGGAGCGACGGCAATGACCGGCCCCACCGACAAGGCGACCGGAGTGACATTCGCCGTCCTCGAAGTGGTCCCGGAGCCATATGCGGCGACCCCGGTACTGACCGCGCGCGTCAGTGTTTCGGTGCCCCACGACGAACCGGTGCACGCGATCGCTTTGCGCTGCCAGGTCCGCATCGAACCATTGCGCCGGGGCTACTCCGACGAGGAGGCAGCGGGGCTGACCGATTTGTTCGGGCCGCGGGAACGCTGGGCAACCACCCAGCGCACATTCTTGTGGCAGCATTGCACCGCGATGGTGCCGGCGTTCAGCCACGCCGCCGAGATAACGCTGCCGCTCGAGTGCACCTACGATTTCGAGGTCGCCGCCGCCAAGTACCTGCACGCGCTGCGCGACGGTGCCGTGCCGCTGCAATTCCTGTTCAGCGGAACAGTATTCGCGCCAGGTCAGCGAGGCTTTTCCGTCCAGCAGGTGTCGTGGGAGTGCGAAGACAGCTACGACATGCCAGTGGCGGCGTGGCGAGATCTCATCCGGCAGCACTATCCAAACACCGGGTGGGTGCGGCTGTCTCACGAAACCGTAGCCGCTTTGGCCGCCTACAAGTCGGCGCGCGGCCTGTTGAGCATCGAGGATGCGGTCGCCGCCCTGCTCGACGCGGCGCACCAGGAGGCGCGATGACCGCGGATTGGGATCGGGCCCGCGCCGTTGCCGACGCCGTCCTCTACGAGGGGTACCTGCTCTACCCGTACCGCGCGACGTCGAGTAGAAATCGATCGCGTTGGCAGTGGGGCGTTTTGGGCCCTCCGGGCGCGGGCGACGCCGGAATCGGCGAGGACGACACCATCGCCGCGCAGTTTCTCGTCGACGGAGCGCAAGCAATCACCCTAGTGGTGCGCTTCCTGCAGCTGCAGCATCGCCGCGCCGAACGCGCCAACGGCTGCGGCCGATTCGAACCCGTCGACGAGCTGAACACGCCGGCTGGTTCATGGCTGACCTGGGATGAAGCCATCGAGGATGAAACGTCATTCGGCCCCTTTGCGTTTGACGATCCGGCCCAGCCGTGGTCGCTGACGCTGACCGCACCGGCGGCAACCGATGTTGAATATGTCGAGGGCGGTCGGCTCGTCCGAATCCGGCAGGAGATCAGCGCCACGGTGACCGTAGCCGTCGAGCCGGACGGCGTGCTCCATCGGGTCTCGGTACGAGTCGCAAACACCGGAGCCCCTGCTCTTGACAAGGGCGACGCGATTGCACGTTCCCTGATCGGCACCCACGTCATCGCGGAAGTCGTTGGCGGCGAGTTCGTATCGCTCCTCGAGCCGCCGCTGCCCGCTGCCGACGCGGTGTCTCGATGCAGCCAGCACCGATGCTTCCCGGTATTGGCCGGCAGGCCCGACACCCGGGATCTCCTGCTGATCTCGCCGATCATCCTCTACGACCACCCCGAGATCGCCGAACAGAGCGAGACCGCGTTATACGACTCCACCGAGATCGACGAGATCCTGACGCTGCGGGTGATGACCATGACCGACCAGGAGAAGGCGCAGGCACGGGCCACCGATCCGCTGGCCGCGCAAATCATCGACCGCTGTGACTCGATGTCGCCCGACGAAATGGCACGCCTGCACGGAGTCCTGCGGGATCCGCAGGAGGCAGTTGGACTGATTCCGGAGGTGCCCGACGGTGTGGACTGGTGGGATCCGTTGGCCGACAATGCCGTACAGCCCGAACTGGACGCAGTGCTGGTGAACGGTGTCCGGGTAGCTCGAGGCAGTCGAGTGCTTCTGCATCCGGGGCGTCGAGCCGACGCACAGGACCTGTTCTTCGCAGGCAAGACCGCTCGCGTCACCACCGTGCACGAAGATGTCGACGGCAACCAGCACGTCGGTGTCGTCGTCGAAGACGATCCGGCGGCAGACCTGCACGACTGGTACGGCCGCTATCTGTACTTCTCCCCCGACGAAGTCGAACCGCTCGAAACCATAACCACGGAAAGGAATTCGACATGGAGATCGTAGGATGGGTGTTCATCGCTATCCTGGCGCTGATCGCCCTGGCCGGAGTTGTGCTGGGGCTGATATCCCTGCCGGACGCCCGGCGGTATCTCAAGATCCGGCACATGTAGCGTCGCCGGACGGTCCGAGACCAGTGCGCATCCTTGTGGCCGGCATCGGCAACATCTTCCTCGGTGACGACGGGTTCGGCTCCGAGGTAGTCAGGCACGTCCCAGTCCAGCAAGACGATTCGGGCGTGCGGGTGGTCGACTACGGCATTGGGGGCATGCACTTGGCGTACGAGTTGCTTGAGGACTGGGACGCGCTGGTCCTTATCGACGCGGTCGCCAATCGCGGCAGCCCGGGCGCTTTGCACATCTTTCAGGCCGACCATGAATCACGTTCGGCAACAGCCGCTCTGGATGCCCACAGCATGGATCCCGCGGCAGTATTCGACGGCCTGAGGGCACTCGGGGGCAAACCGCCGTACACGGTCGTCATCGGCTGCGAGGTCGGGAGCGTCGAGCAAGGCATCGGTCTCACCGACCCCGTCGCGAGTGCCCTTCCGCGGGCCGTCCTGGCCGTTGAGGAGGTCATCGCCGGTCTGCGGTCTCGATCGCCGGCAACCTCGTTCGAAGGGCAGGGCTGAGCGATGTGTCTGGGCATACCGGGCCGAGTAGTCAGGATGCTGGAGGGTTACGACGGGCAACTCGCCCTCGTCGACGTCGCCGGAGCGCAACGCAAGGTCAATGTCGGCATGTTGCCGGAGGAGACGTTTGCACCCGATGACTGGGTAATCATTCACATGGGGTTCGTGGTCGAGAGGACCGACCGTGCCGGGGCCGAGCAGGCGATGGCCGGTCTGGAGTTGATGGGCCGGGGCCGCGATGATCCGGCGGACGCTTCTGCCGGCGAGCAGACGGTGGGCAGTCGATATGACTGACACGCTAGTGAAATCCGCCGACGTCCGGCAACGGTTCACCGTGACCGGTGTCGTTCAGGGGGTGGGGTTCCGTCCGTTCGTCCACCGGATCGCCACCGAGCTTTTGCTGAGCGGATTCGTCGGCAACGATTCGGGCGCGGTCTTCCTCGAAGTGCAGGGACCCGTCGCACGCATTGACGAATTTCATCGGCGGCTCAGGGCTGAGGCGCCGCCGTTGGCAAGGATCAGTGCTATCTGCGTCGTCAATGTCAACGCCGACAGTGCATGCAGCGGCAACTTCCGCATCGCGGAAAGCCAGACGGTCGCCGGTGCTACTAGCCCAATTCCGCCCGACATCGCGGTCTGCGACGACTGCATCGCCGAGTTGTTCGGCCCGAACGACCGTCGTCACCGACACCCCTTTGTGACGTGCACCAACTGCGGTCCCCGGTTTACCATCATCCGAGCCTTGCCCTACGACCGTCCGGCCACCACCATGTCGGCGTTCACCATGTGTGAACGCTGCGCCGCCGAATACCACGACCCGGCCAACCGCCGCTTCCATGCTCAGCCGATCGCTTGCCCGGACTGCGGGCCGTCGCTGTGGTTCGCCGCGCACGCCGAGCGGGTCCACGGATCCGACGCGGCGCTGGCGGCCAGCCAGCGGGCACTGGCCGCGGGCGCGGTGGTCGCGATCAAGGGCATCGGCGGCTACCACCTGGCCTGTCGAGTCGACGACGAGGCGGCGGTCGGCGCGCTGCGAACCCGAAAAGCGCGCGGTGCCAAGCCGTTCGCCGTCCTGGTGCGGGATCTCGACGTCGCTCGCCGCTACGCACACATCGACGACACCGAAGCCGCGGTGCTCTCCAATGCGGCCCGGCCAATCGTGCTGCTGCGGCGCCGACGGGACGCGCCGGTCGCTGACGCCGTCGCACCCGGCAGCCCACTGCTCGGACTGATGCTGCCCTACTCGCCGATCCATCACTTACTGCTCGCGTCCGTGCCAGGTGCCGAGGCGCCGGTACCCGACGCGCTGGTGCTGACCAGCGCTAACCGCTCCGATGAGCCCATCTGTTTCACCGAAGACGATGCCGCGCAGCGCCTTCCACCGCTGTGTGACGCCCTGCTCGATCACGACCGGCCGATACACGTGCCGTGCGACGACTCGGTGGTGCGCGTGGTCGATCACCGGGAGCTGCCGATCCGTAGGTCCCGCGGATACGCGCCGCTGCCCGTCGACCTCGGCTTCGATGCCCCGCCGGTGCTGGCCGTCGGCGGCGAACTGAAGAACACCTTCTGCCTCACCGACGGCGCGCGCGCATACATGTCCGGACACATCGGTGACATGAAAACGCTCGAGACCCTACGGGCATTCGAGCGCGCGGTGGACCAACTCAGCGAAGTCCGACACCAGCCAATGCGATTGGCCGCCGACCTGCATCCCGGTTACCACACCCGCGGTTGGGCGGAGCGCCACGCGGGTGATCGACCGGTGGACCTGGTTCAGCACCACCACGCGCACGTGGTGTCGCTGCTCGCCGAGCACGGGCGCATCGGTGAACCCGTGATCGGGGTTGCGTTCGATGGCACCGGCTACGGCTGCGACCAAACAATTTGGGGCGGCGAAGTTCTCAAGCTCGGGCGCGACAGCCAGCGCTTCGTCCGGGTCGGCCACCTGTTGCCGGTACCGCTGCCAGGCGGTGATGCGGCCGTGCGGAATCCGTGGCGGATGGCGCTGTCTCAGCTATGGATGGCCGACATCGACTGGACGCCGGACTTACCCCCGGTCATCGCCGCTACGCCCGCCGAACTACGGCTCACGCGTTCACAACTGGAGAGCAACGTGGGTTGCGTGCCGTGTTCGAGCATGGGCCGGCTGTTCGACGCGGTCGCTTCCCTGCTGGGGGTGCGACACGGGATCGATTACGAAGCCCAGGCGGCGATCGAGCTCGAGGCGCTCGCCCAATCGATCGGCGACACCCCGGGACCGAGGCTACGAATGACGGTGCGCGCCGACGGGGTGATCGACCCCACCGACATGCTGCGGACGATGGTGTCGGCGCTGCGCACGGGTACACAACCGGCGGTGCTGGCCGCCGAGTTCCACCAGGCGGTCGCTGCGGCCGTCGCCGATGCGGTCGGAATGGCCGCCGGGCCGGCGCGGCTGGTGGGCCTCACCGGCGGGGTGTTTCAGAACGTATTGTTGCTGAGTGCTTGTTGTAACAAATTGCAGCAGAGCGGATTTGAGGTTCTGACCCACCGGACGGTACCACCCAACGACGGCGGGTTGGCACTGGGTCAGGCCGTGATTTCTGTGCTGACCGCGCTGGAAGAGGCTCAATCGTGACCACCACCACGGCGATCGATCGGGGGCTTGGCGCCGAGCTGGCAGCCGATCTGGCCGCGACCGCGTTCACGCTAGCCAAGCGATTCGCGGCGGGCGCGACCATGTGGTCCATCGCGCCGTCGTGGGAGCCACACGCGCTGCACATCGCGGTCGAGTTCGTGCATCCGGTGATCATGGGCAAGCGGGCGCTGCCGGCTGTTGCGCTGACCGGACCCAACCTGGTCGACTTGGTGCGGGTGTCGGTTCGGCCGGGCGACATCGTGATCGGGGTTGGTGCCGCCGATAACCGCGAGCTGCGTTCGGTGATGCGCCGCAGCCCGGCCTGGGGCGCCACTACGATCTGGATCGGCAACGGCGAACGGCCGCCAGCCGGGGTGGCCGATCACGTGCTGTGGCTCGACGACCCCGACCCGCGCATCCCCGCGACGGGCGGCTTTGTGCTCTTCTATCACCTGTTGTGGGAGCTCACCCACGTTTGTTTCGAGCACTCGGGATTGCTCAAACCCGAATGCACCGAAGAGGTTTGCGTCACGTGCAGTGATGAGGGACGCATGGGTGAAGTGGTGTCGCCGTCGGCCGACGGGATAGCCGCGGTCCGCACCGCGCGCGGCGTCGAGAACGTGGCGACGACGTTGATCGATCCTGTCGCCGCGGGCGAGTTGGTACTGGTGCACGCCGGCACCGCGATCAGCCGCATGGAGGAGGACGCGTGATGCCCGAAGAACCCACCAACTTCCTGTATCCGTTCATCGATGCGCAGGAAGATAACTCGGAATCATTGCTTGCCGATCTCGCCGCGTCAGCGCAGTCAAAGGCCGCCGAGAGCCTGGCGCTGCGGCGCAACACACTGGAAGCCAATGCCGAGCTGCTGGAGCAGGCCGCTACCGAGATGGCACGCCGGTTTGCGGCCGGCGGACGGCTGTTCACCTTCGGAAACGGCGGCAGCTGCACCGATTCCACGACGTTGGCCGCCTTATTCGCCCGTCCGCCAGCCGGAAAGCCGTTGCCCGCGTGGTCATTGACGGCCGATCAGGCAATTATCACCGCGCTGGGCAACGACGTAGGGTTCGAGCTGGTGTTCGCCCGCCAGCTGATCGCCCGTGCGAAGCCCGGTGACATCGCGATCGCGATGTCGACCAGCGGCAATTCGTCCAATCTGCTCACCGCGCTGGCCGAGGCACGACAGCGTGATTTGTACACGGTCGGTTTCGCCGGATACGACGGCGGCGCGTTCATGAACAATCCAACGGTGGACGCCTGCTTCATCGTTCGCTCACAAAGCGTGCATCGGATTCAGGAATCGCAAGCGTTGCTGGGCTACCAGCTGTGGCTGGCCACCCAGCAACGGTGCGACGGTCGAGGTTTGGGGGCCGCATGAGCAAGTCAGCGGGTGAATACCTGTCATCGGGGCCGCGGTTCGCCGAGGGCGAGGTGATCGAGCGGATCGAGTCGTTCCGCAGGCGTCGCCCCCGGTTGCTCGACGACCACGTGAACCTGGCACACGGGGCGGGCGGAAAGGCCTCGGCCGCGCTGGTCGACGCAGTGTTCGTGGAGGCGTTCCGCAACCCGCTGCTCGAGTCGCTCGGTGACGGCGCGGTGCTCACGCTGCCCGGCGGTGAGCGGCTGGCGATGTCAACTGATTCATTTGTGGTGCAGCCCAGACGCTTTCCCGGTGGCTCCATCGGCGAACTCGCCGTCCACGGCACTTGCAACGACCTTGCGATGGCAGGCGCAGTGCCGTCATGGATCGCCGCGGCGTTCGTTCTGGAAGAGGGCTTTCCCATTGCCGAGCTGAAGGAGATCGTCGCCGACATGGCTGCCGCCGCAGCCAACGCGGGTGTGCAGATCGTCACTGGCGACACGAAGGTGGTGCCCAAGGGTGCGGCCGATGGCATGTTCGTCACCACCACCGGGGCCGGCGTCATTCCCGCAGAGCGCAAACTTTCGGCGGCTGCGGTACGCGCCGGTGACAAGCTGCTCTTGTCGGGTTCGATGGGCGATCACGGCATGGCGGTAATGCTCGCTCGGGGCGACCTGGCCATCGAAGCGGACATCCGTTCCGACACGGCGTGCCTTAGCCCGCTGGTCGAACTGCTGATGGAGGCCGCGCCGTCCACCCGCTGGCTGCGGGACGCAACACGGGGCGGGGTTGGGACCGTCTGCAACGAACTAGCCCAAGCATGCGGGCTCGGGGTGCTGCTCGAAGAGGAGCGACTACCGGTGCGGCCCATGGTGAATGGCGCGTGCGAGTTGCTCGGCATCGATCCCCTCTACGTCGCCAACGAGGGGAAGTTCGTCGCCGTCGTTGCATCCGAAGAGGCCGAGGCCGGGCTGGCCGCATTGCAGTCGCATCCGCTGGGCGCCGACGCGGCCGAGGTCGGGGAAATCGTCGCCGAACCAGCCGAAACGGTTGCGCTGCGAACCGGATTCGGCGGTACCCGGATCGTCGACATGCTCGTCGGCGACCCGCTACCCCGAATCTGCTGAGAGGTGTGGCGATCGCAAGTGCGGCGAAGCCGGGCGAAGCGGATCGCCACTAGAGAGGAGAAGACCGCCGATGTGTCTAGGGATTCCGGGCCGGATCGTTGAGATCACCGACCCCGCAAATTATTTGGCGAAGGTGGACGTCAGCGGTGTGCAGCGCACGATCAGCGTGCGGCTGTTAGAGAACGAGATACCCGAGCCCGACGACTGGGTACTGGTCCACGTCGGTTTCGCGATGGCCAAGATCGACGAGACCGAGGCGCTACTGACGCTGGCCGCCGTCAAGAAGCTCGGCGAGGCCTACACCACCGAAATCGAAGCCTTCGACTCATCGGCGATTGTCTAAAGGGGGCCAGTGATGAAATTCGTTGACGAATTCCGTGATCCGGCGGCGGCGCGCAAGCTGTTGGCTGCCATCGAGCATCTAGCCGGAACCGGCGCCGACCACTTCAAGTTCATGGAGGTGTGCGGCGGACACACCCACACCATCTACCGGCACGGGATCGAACACCTGCTGCCCGACAACGTCGAACTGGTCCACGGCCCGGGATGCCCGGTCTGCGTCATCCCGATGGGCCGAATCGACGACGCGATGTGGCTAGCCGGCCAACCCGACGTGATCTTCACCTGTTTCGGCGACATGATGCGGGTGCCCGGATCGGCCGGCAGTCTGCTGGACGCCAAGGCGCGCGGCGCCGACGTACGGTTCGTCTACTCGCCGCTGGACGCACTAAAGGTCGCGATCGACAACCCCGACAAACACGTGGTGTTCTTCGCCATCGGTTTCGAGACCACCGCCCCGTCGACGGCGGTGACGCTGGTGCGGGCTCACGACCTAGGTCTGCGCAATTTCAGCGTGTTCTGCAACCACGTCACGATCGTCCCGCCGATCAAGGCGATCCTGGAATCACCGGACCTGCGACTGTCCGGCTTCATCGGACCCGGTCACGTCTCCACGGTGGTCGGCAACCGACCGTACCGATTCGTTCCCGAGGTGTACGGAAAGCCGTTGGTGGTAGCCGGATTCGAGCCCCTGGACATTCTGGCCGCGGTCACCATGCTACTGCGCCAGATCCGTGACGGCCGCTGCGAAGTGGAGAATCAGTACAAGCGGGTCGTCCCCGAACACGGCAATCCAGCCGCGCTGGCGCTGATGGGCAAGGTGTTCGCGCTGCGTCCACACTTCGAATGGCGCGGGCTGGGTTTCATTTCGCAAAGCGCATTGCGCCTGCACGACGACTTCGCTGAGTTCGATGCCGAACTGCGGTTCGCGATGCCCGGCGTGCGCGTCGCCGACCCCAAAGCATGCCAGTGCGGCGAGGTGCTCAAGGGGGTGCTCAAGCCTTGGGAATGCAAGGTTTTCGGCACGGCGTGCACGCCGGAAACCCCGATCGGGACGTGCATGGTGTCCCCCGAGGGCGCCTGCGCGGCCTACTACAACTTCGGCCGCATGCACCGCGACGCCGTCAAGCTGGTGGGATCCTCCGGAGGCTGACAATTGGACCCGGACAGCCGCGGCGCCGAGATGTTCGCCCGCTACGCATATGCCCCCAACGCGCTGGGCTATTGCGGTCCACCGCTGGGGGCGACATTGCGCGACGGTTCGGTCGAGGACGTGCGGGTCGCCGCAACGCAGTTTTCCGGCGCCTGGCCCTACTTGCAGGTGCTCGCGAAAATGACCCGAATCACCGACCCGCTGGATCACCGGCTCGTCGAGTCGTACTGGCTCGGGGATGGTATCGGCGCCGAGCTCGATCCGGATGAGTTCTTCCACGAATTGCTCGCAATCATCGGTCCCAAGGCGAGCCGCTATTGGGGGCATCTCACCGCGGATTTGGCGTGCGAGGCGGCCGCCAATCACTGCTTCCATGTGTTCGGTGTCTATCCGTGGTCCCGGCTGTTGGGACGCGGACTGGACGATCACCCGTTAAGTGTGCTGGATAATTGCCGGATCACCTGGGGGACAGTGCTTTCCCGCGACGGCGATGACGTCGAGGTGTCGTGTTGTCGGCTGTCGTGGGACGGACACGTGCTTCGCTTGTCCGAGCCGTCGGTACGCCGGCTCGACGTCTGGACCGACGGCTACAGCGCGGTGCCCGACGTGGTGGTTGGGGACGAGATTGCCATCCACTGGGGCCGGCTATGCGGCCGGTTGCAACCCGGCCAGATCCAGGCGTTGGCCGACAGCACCACCCGCCAGCTCAACGTGACAAACCAGCGGCTGGCGCACGTTTAGCCTCGCGGCGAGCGTTTGCCCGGCCCGTCACCCTGGCACTGCGGGCATAGTCCGTGCAGGGTGAGGCCGGCGCTTTCGGACAGCGTGAACGAACTGCCCACCATCGCGTGTTCCAGCGCAGAGGCCAGCCGTCCTGCCGGCACTTCGATGATCGAGCCGCATCGAGTGCACACCGCGTGATGGTGCGGGTCGGCAGCCAACCCGTAGGTGGTGACCCCGCCCTCGATGGTCAGCGCATGCAACACACCCTGGTCGACCAGGGTAGTCACCGTGCGGTAGATCGTCGCCAGGTCCGGCGGCTGGTCTTCGGCGGGCAGGCATTCGCGCAGCCGCTCGTCGATCTCGGCAACCGACAGATGACCGTGCACCGGCTCGAGCACGGCCAAGACCGCGATCCGGGATGCCATCCGCCTGAGCCCATGAGACCGCAGCAGCTCACCGATCCGCTCGGCGGCGGCCGGATCCAATGCCGAAGGCTTGGCCACCCACCCAGTATGCGCCTGCCAAACTGACGTGATGCCGAGTTTGTCGCGCGGCGACCCGCCGCACCCGGCTTCGCCGCGCTTGCGATCGCCGCGAGGATCGATCTGCGACGTGCTGCCGGCCGCGGCCGCACTGCTTTCGGTTTCCGGGGCGCAGGACGTGCTGGGAGTAACGGACTGGATCGGCGACGTGCGACGCGTCGCGGTCGTGCTCGTCGACGGGATGGGCTGGCATTTACTTCCGGCGCTGGCCGCCGATGCCCCGCTGCTGGCGTCGGTGCTAGCCGGCGATGCGGGGCGGCTGGACGAACTCGCCTGTACCTTCCCGTCCACCACACCGACCAGCCTCGCGTCGCTGACCACCGGGGCGGCGCCGGGCGAACACGGGATTCTCGGCTTTACGGTCAAGCTGCCCGACTCCGACCGGGTGCTCACCCACATCTTTTGGCGTGACGATCCCCCGGCGGCCCAATGGCAGCCCGTCCCAACGTGGTTCGAGCGGCTGCGACAAGCCGGCGTCGAGGCCGGCGCCGTGCTGCCTACGGCATTTCTCGGCAGCGGGCTCACCGAGGCGGTATACCGCGGCGCGCAATTGCACCCGGCCAATAGCGACGACGACTACGCGCAACTCGTGGTCGACCAGTTGCACGCGAGGCCCGGATTGCTATATGCCTACACGGCCGACCTCGACACCGCAGCACACCTGTTCGGCATCGATTCACCGCAGTGGCACGCAGCCGCGGCCCGCGTCGACGCACTGCTGACCCGACTGGTCGAGGCGTTGCCACCGGATGCCGCGCTACTGATTACCGCCGACCACGGCGGTCTGAACGTGCCCGCGCATGCCCGCATCGACCTCGACGCCGATCCGAGGTTGCAGGCCGGTGTGCACGCGGTCGCCGGCGAGCCTCGGGTCCGCTACCTGCATACCGTGCCCGGTGCGGCACCCGACGTAATCGGCGCCTGGAGCGAGCTACTGGATGGCCGAGCCGAGGTGCGCAGCCGCGACGACGCGGTCGCAGCCGGGCTGTTCGGGCCGGTGCGATCCGGCCACCTGGGCCGCGTCGGCGATGTCGTCGTCACTTGCACCGGCGACACGGCAGTATTGGCCACCGGCCATGAACCACCGGAAGTGGCTCGGCTTGTCGGCTTTCACGGCGCCGCCACTGCAGCCGAGCTGGCGATCCCGCTGATCACCTTCCGGGGCTGATCGATTCCACTTGCAAAAAACTTGCAGAATTCCTGCGAATCGTCTGCATGACGTCCACCGGTGGTCTAACCTCGTCGGCGGTCGGAGTTTTTGAAGATGGGACGCCAGATGGCCGCTGACCCGCTCAGCAGGCAATGGTCGTCACTGTCTCGGCTGCGGGCCGCGTTGACGCCAGACGAGTGGGTGCGTCTGGGATCGATGTTCGCGGTGATCATCGCGCTGCATGTAATCGGTTGGGGCACACTGGTGCTCATAGTCGAGCCAGCGCACTTGAGCGTCGGAGATAAAGCGTTCGGCATCGGCATCGGGCTGACGGCCTACACGCTGGGACTGCGCCACGCATTCGATGCCGACCACATAGCCGCGATCGACAACACCACCCGCAAACTGATGAACGACGCCGAACGGCCGCTTGCCGTCGGCTTCTTTTTCTCGTTGGGCCACTCGTCGGTGGTGTTCGGGCTGGCCGTTGTGATCGCAACTGGCCTCAAGGCGATCGTCGGGCCGGTCGAGCAGGATTCGTCGGCCCTGCACCACTACACCGGCTTGATCGGCACCACCGTTTCGGGCGTCTTCCTGTGTTTGATCGCGGGCATCAATGTGGTGATCCTGCTTGGCATTCTGCGGGTATTCGCGCGGATGCGCCGCGGCGAGTACGACGAAGAGGAGCTCGAAGCACAGCTGAACAACCGCGGGCTGCTCAATCGCTTGTTGGGCCGCTTCACCAACTCAGTGAGCGCGTCCTGGCACATGTATCCGGTCGGCTTGTTGTTCGGGCTGGGTTTTGACACCGCTACCGAAGTGGCACTACTGGTGCTGGCCGGCACCAGCGCGGCGGCCGGCCTGCCCTGGTATGCCATCGTGTGTCTGCCGGTGCTGTTCACCGCCGGGATGTGCCTACTGGACACAATCGACGGTTCGTTCATGAATTTCGCTTATGGTTGGGCGTTTTCCAACCCGGTGCGAAAGGTGTACTACAACATCACGATCACCGGGCTCTCTGTCCTGGTCGCGGTGCTGGTCGGTGGCGTGGAATTGCTCGGACTGCTTGCGCAGCAGCTCGGTTGGACCGGCGGGTTCTGGCGCTGGCTGGGCGGCATCGACCTCAACGCGATCGGTTTTGTGATCGTTGGCTTGTTCGTGGTGACATGGGTGGGCGCCGTGTTGGTCTGGCGCTATGCACGCATCGAGGAGAAGTGGACGGTGCAGCCCGAGCGCGTCGGCTGAAACGCGTCAAAAAGTCGGCCTGGCTTCCCGCCCGGCCGAGACCGCCACCGCACTCGAACGCGCTTCAAAACCGTTACGACTCTGCACGATGCACGGGCAGAGCTGGGTGGCCTGCTGTCTGAATGCGGCGGGGCCACCGCTAAACCAATGACCGTAGCTTTCCATCCGGTTCCCGGCGCGGTACTCGCTGTCTGAAATCAGCCTGCGCTATGGCATTTCGGGGCCGGTTATCTACAAAGGAGCAGTCCATGTCGTTCGTCGAGATCGTACCGGAAATGCTGTTCGCCGCAGCGGGGAATCTGCACATGATCGGCTCGGCGGTCAGCGCGCAGAATGCCGCGGCAATAGCCCCGACCATAGGGCTGGTTCCCGCGGCCGCCGACGAGGTCTCCGCTTTGACTGCAATGCAATTCGCTGCACACGCGCAGATGTATCAGGAAGTCAGCGCGCGGGCCACCGCGATGCACCAGATGTTCGTGACGGTTTTGGCAGCTAGCGCAGATTCCTATACCACCACCGAAGCGGCCAACGTGGTTGCGGCAAGTTGAGGAGTGAGCAATGGATTTCGCAATTCTGCCACCAGAAATCAACTCCGGGCTGATGTACAGCGGCCCGGGTTCAGCGCCCATGACGGCCGCCGCGGCGTCGTGGGACAACCTGGCAATCGAGATGTATTCGGCGGCCACCAATTACGACTCGGTAGTCTCCAGCCTGACCAACGGACCATGGCGAGGCTCGGCGTCGGCGTCGATGTCAGCCGCTGCCGCACCGTATGTGTCATGGATGAGCACCACCGCGGCACAGGCCGAACAGGCTGCGGGCCAAGCTAAATCGGCAGCCGGCGCTTATGAAGCCGCGTTCGCGATGACGGTTCCCCCGGCGGTCATCGCCGCCAACCGTACGCTACTGACATCGCTGATCTCGACCAACATCCTCGGTCAGAACACCCCGGCGATCGCGGCCACCGAAGCCCACTACGCCGAGATGTGGGCCCAGGACGCCGCGGCGATGTACGGCTACGCCGGATCCTCCGCGGCAGCATCGACATTGACGCCGTTCGCCGACGCGCCGGCGACCACCAGCGGGGCGGCACCGGCCGTGCAGGTCGCCGCCGTCGCTCAGGCCACCGGCGCGGGAACGCAGTCGACATTGTCGCAGTTGGTGACTGCGGTGCCCGCTGCGCTACAAGGCCTCACATCGCCCGCAACGTCGTCAGAGTCGGGACTCATGGACGTTCTCGACTTCCTGACTGGGAACGGATCCGGAACAGGGCTCTCGGCGATCTTCAACGACTTGTTCAGCTCGAATGGCCTTGGGTTGAATAGCAGCCTCTGGAACACCATCTTCTCGTCCGGGTTCTACATGCCGGGAAACTGGATCGGGACCCTCTCCGAGATCCCGGCCCTCCTCGGGGCCGGGACTGCTGCCGATGCGGCAGGGGCTGCCGCGGGCGACGCAGCGGCCGCAGTCGAGGGGCTCGGTGCTGGTGCCGCCGCACTCCCGACTGGCGGTGTTGGTGGCGCGGTTTCGGCGGCCTTAGGCCGTGGTGCGGCAATCGGAGCGCTGGCGGTGCCACCGAGCTGGGATGCGATCGCGCCGGTGACAAGCCCTATTGCCCCGTTGTTGGGAGGTGCCCCGATCAGCGCGCCTGCCGCGGTGCCGGGCATGCTCGGCATGCCGGCTGCCAGTGCAGTCGGCAACCACTTCAACGCCTCAGCTCCCAAATACGGCTTTCGCCCGATAGTGGTGGCCCACCCGCCCGCAGCCGGATAGCCAGCCTCCTACAGAGGGGTGGTGTAAGCGGCGCTGATACCACCGTCGACCAGAAACGACGCAGCGGTGATGAACGAGGCGTCGTCGCTGGCCAAAAAGGCTACAGCTGCGGCGATTTCGTCGGCCTCGGCGAAGCGGCCCATCGGTATGTGCACCAGCCGCCGAGCCGCGCGGTCGGGGTCCTTGGCAAAAAGCTCTTGCAGCAGTGGGGTGTTCACCGGCCCCGGGCATAGCGCGTTGACTCGAATGCCCTGGCG
>NZ_JBATXN010000176.1:0-5406 GCF_049673265.1 Mycobacterium sp.
CGACGAGCTGGCCGAAACCATCCTGCGCTATGCGGCGATGGTGCTGTTGTTGCCTGGTCGCAGACCCCTGAACACCGCCGAGGACATTCGCGCCTTTGCCACCGAGCACTTCCTGCCCAGCGAGCCCGCGACGCTGCGCGCCGGACCGGTGTGAATCGAGCGGGACGGCGCATAGGGGTGTTAGCGTCCCGTCAGTGTCAGACGCACGAAGCCCAGACGCCCTTGTGGATGCCGCGCCGCAACTGAGCCAGGGGCTGTCGCAGCGACAGCTGACCATGATCGCCATTGGCGGTGTCATCGGTGCCGGATTTTTTGTCGGCTCAGGCGTGGTGATCCGGACCGCCGGCCCTGCCGCGTTTGCCACGTATGCGCTGTGCGGCGTCCTGATCATCCTGGTGATGCGCATGCTGGGGGAGATGGCCACCGCGAATCCGTCGACGGGATCATTCGCTGACTACGCGCGCAAAGCACTGGGCGGCTGGGCGGGTTTCTCGGTGGGCTGGCTGTATTGGTACTACTGGGTGATCGTCGTCGGTTTTGAAGCGGTCGCCGGCGCGAAAGTCTTCAACTACTGGGTCGATGCGCCATTGTGGCTGGTCGCGTTGATCCTGATGCTGACGATGACCACGACGAACTTGTTCTCCGTCTCGTCCTTCGGGGAATTCGAATTCTGGTTCGCCGGAATCAAAGTCGCGACGATCATCGTCTTCCTTGGACTCGGTTCGTTTTTCGTGCTGGGCCTGTGGCCCGGTCGGCGGCTGGATTTCTCCAACCTGACCGCTCGCCACGGGTTCTTCCCGCATGGCATCGGCGGCGTTTTCTCCGCGATCGTCGTGGTGATCTTCTCGATGGTCGGGGCCGAGGTTGCCACCATCGCCGCAGGCGAAACTCCCGATCCCGAACGGGCAATTCAGCGGGCAACCAACGCGGTGGCCGCCCGCATCGCGATCTTCTTCGTGGGCTCGGTTTTTCTGCTTGTCGTGATATTGCCGTGGAGCTCGTTGGAGATCGGCGCTTCGCCGTTCGTTGCGGCGTTGAAGCACATGGGAATCCGCGGTGCCGATCACATCATGAACGCGATTGTGCTCACCGCCGTGCTGTCGTGTCTGAACTCCGGCCTCTACACCGGATCTCGCATGCTGTTCGTGCTGGCCGCCCGACACGAGGCGCCGGCCCAGCTGCTGAAGATCAGCCGACGCGGCGTGCCATACACGGCGATCATCTGTTCGTCGGTGGTGGGTTTTTTGTGCGTCATCATGGCGGCGATCGCGCCGGGCTCGGTGTTCGCCTTTCTGCTCAACTCGTCGGGCGCCATCGTGCTGTTCGTTTATCTGTTGATCGCGCTGTCGCAGATCGTCTTGCGCTTCAGGACGCCGCCGGAGAAGTTGCGGGTCAGGATGTGGTTCTTCCCGGTGCTCTCGATCGTGACGCTGGCCGCGATTGTCGGCGTGCTGGTGCAGATGGCGTTCAACAGCAGTGTGCGCGACCAGTTTTGGCTTAGCCTTGCGTCCTGGGCCGTGGTGGTCGGGCTGTATTTCCTGACCAAGCGGTGGCGGCGATCCGTCGTCGCCGCTTAGCCGGTCTTGGTCAGCAGAACCGCCTGCTGCCACGGCAACCTGGCGAAGACGCGCCGCGCCGCGCCGCTGACATGCGCCGCCGCCTCCTCCTTGGTCACGGTCCGAGGGTTGGTGACGCCAAATGACTTGGCGTGTCGCCGCATCCGGCCGCCGCCGGCGGCGTTGAGGTTCTTCAACCAATCGCGGTCCGGGCCGTAGGCCAGCGGGATCGCCACGCCGGGCTTGCCGTCGATGTCGGCGTTGAACACCGTCAATGGCGTGCGGTAATGCTTGCCGGAGCGCCGGCCGGCGTGCTCGAGACTGCCGACCGAGGGGGCCCAACCGGCCCACATCCGCTGAATCGGGTTGGTGACGTGTCGATTGAAACGGGCAAGCCGTTGCGGAAGCTGCATACTCGTACCTTATGGCCTACCTCAAGCCCCCGTGGTTCACCGTCAAGGTCTTCAACCGGATCGCGATGGCCACCGGCATCAGCAACAGCGAAACGCTGACTGTGACCAGGCGCGGCAGTGCGGAGCAACAGCACATTCCCGTCGTCACCGTCGACGTCGACGGCACCCGGTATCTGGTGTCCACCCGCGGCGAGTCGCAGTGGGTCAAAAACGTCCGAGCCAATCCCAGCGTCACGTTGACCAACAAGGCCGGCGCCGTGACCTACGTTGCGCAGGAAATGCCCGCGCCGCAGCGCCCGCCGATCCTGACCGCCTACCAGCGCAAGGCCGGCCGAGCCGTCGACGGCTATTTTCGTAAGTTGCCCGACGCCGCAGACCATCCCGTGTTCGTGCTCACCCCCGCGACGCCCTGACCGGCAAAAGCCGTAGTGACAATCGGGCCAGCCGCGACGGCGCCGGATTCCAGGGCTGCCGGTCGTCTGGGGGCCAGGCATAACACGGCGTCCGGCCGGACAGCAGCTGTCGCAGGCCCGGGCTGTCGAGTTCACGGGCCGACCAGGCGTACAGGTGTTCCACCCGCGGCGTGAGCACACCGACGTCGAGCAGATGACCTAATCCGTGTTCGGCCTGCGCGTATGGCTCAATGTCGTCACCGAGGGGATAGCGGTCGGGCAGCACTCGCGACAGCGACACGAAGATGCTGGTCATGCCCAGCCGTGGATCGCCAAGAAACCGGCCGGCGGGAGCCAGCCAGCCCAGGGCCAGCCGCGGCGCAGCGACCATCGCGTGGGTGTAGAGCACCCGGGCCAGCACCAGGTTGAGGAAGAACCGTTCGATCCGACCTTCGCGCTTCGCCAGCTGCTCGTTTTCTAGGTACGCGCCGACGACGCTCATGTTGTGCGCCCGATACCAGCGCCTGGCGCTGGGCTGTCGAATGAACTCCAGCCAGGCGGCGACCGTCGGCGAGCTCGGCGGTCCGGGATGACCGAAGGCCAGGGCGCGCGCTTCGACCCCGTCGTAGAGCACGCGCTCATTGATGGCGCGCCACCATGGGCTGCCCGGACTCGGCGCATCGATCGGGTTGAGCACTCCACGCCGCAGCTGCCATCGCATGAACGCCGACGCCGCCTGGCGGTATGGAAGATAGCCGCGGTCCACCTCCGGCGGCACCTGGTACTGGGAGCGCATCAGTGCCAGCCGTCCGCCCGGCTCGTCCCGGACGGCGCTGACGCTGGCCAGTGCGACCTCGCTCGCCGATTGCCGGATCACCAGTCGATTGTTCCAATGCCGCGGCGTTGGTGATATCGCATGCGGTGCCGTTTCGGGGAGGAATCACCCAGCCCTCCGAGGTGCTGGTGTGACCGACGTTGTGTTCAGCTTGACAACGGCTGACTGCTGCTGACGAAGCTGTTGATGGATTTACGCGAGCTGATCATCGCGCCGCAAACGGCGGGCGGGCGGTACGGCCACCACGCTCAGCGACATCGTCGCGTCGCTGTTCTGACAACGACAACCCCGAGCCCCTTATCTCTGTGGCCTAACTCCGAACACTTCGCGGAACAGTGCTTGCCGAATCGAGGCCGCGGCCGGCTTGACGGCGACGCATCGAACCGGTGCGGCATGGGCTGCGTGCCATCAACATCGCGCCAAGCCGAGACGAGGTGTGCGCCGAATACTTCAGGAGGAGGAAAACAAGTGACCCATCCCCCCGTTGACGATCTGCCCGAAAAGGCCACCTCAACGCTGCTCGACGTCTTTGAGCAGCTGTCGCTGTCGCGGCACGCAGGTCTGGCGCAGTGGGCTGCCTCGGTGTCCGACGCCCTGCTGGTCCGACTGGCGTCAGCGAAAGGCGGCGAACGAGTCGACATCGTCGACTTCAAACGGTGCGGCCCGCTGGCACGGCTCAACCAGGCCGAACTCAAAGGGCTGCGTTCGGTCGTGCTCGCTCTTGGTGAAGCCAGCGACGACGAGTCAGTCGTCGAGTGGTGCGCCCGCATGGGCCGGCTAATAGTCGCCGACTTCTACCGCCGCGCATACGAGCAGGCGGCGATCGACGCCAAGGCTGCCGTTATCGAAGCTGAGGAGTGGCGGCTCGCGCGCGAGGCGCGGCAAGCGCCCGACTGAGGTCGTACCCGACAACTACACCCTGTAGTCGGACCACTCGCAGCGGCTGGGACACTGGTGGACGTGCATAGCGATGTCTCGGCGAAGCTGTTTGCCGACGCCTGCGCGGTCATCCCCGGCGGGGTGAACTCACCGGTGCGGGCGTTTAAGGCCGTCGGCGGCACCCCGCGCTTCATCACCGAAGCCCACGGCTGCTGGCTGACCGACGCCGACGGCAACCGCTACGTCGACCTGGTCTGCTCGTGGGGACCGATGATCCTGGGTCACGCGCACCCGTCGGTGGTCGACGCCGTCGCCAAGGCCGCCGCCACCGGGTTGTCGTTCGGGGCGCCGACACCCGCCGAGACCGAGCTGGCCGCCGAGATCATCGACCGGATGCCACCCGTGCAGCGGATCCGGCTGGTCAACTCCGGCACCGAGGCCACGATGAGCGCGGTGCGGCTGGCCCGCGGGTCCACCGGCCGCGCCAAGATCGTCAAGTTCTCCGGTTGCTATCACGGCCACGTCGACGCGTTGCTCGCCGACGCGGGCTCCGGGGTCGCGACGCTGGGCCTGCCGTCGTCGCCCGGTGTCACCGGCGCCACCGCTGCCGACACGATTGTGTTGCCGTACAACGACATTGATGCTGTTCGGCAGAGCTTCGCCGAATTCGGTGATCAGATCGCCGCGGTGATCACCGAAGCCAGCCCCGGCAACATGGGCGTTGTTCCGCCCGCGCCGGGCTACAACGCGGCGCTGCGCGAGATCACCGCCGCGCACGGCGCCCTGCTGATCATCGACGAGGTGATGACGGGATTCCGGGTAAGCCGAAGCGGTTGGTACGGAATCGATCCGGTTGACGCCGACTTGTTCACCTTCGGCAAGGTGATGAGCGGCGGGCTGCCCGCTGCGGCGTTCGGCGGGCGCGCCGAGGTGATGGAACGGCTGGCGCCGCTGGGGCCGGTGTATCAAGCCGGCACGCTGTCCGGTAACCCGGTGGCGATGGCAGCCGGGCTGGCGACGTTGCGCAACGCCGACGACGCCGTCTACGCGGCGTTGGATACCAATGCCGACCGGCTGGCCGGCCTGCTGTCCGATGCGTTGACGGATGCCGGTGTGCCACATCAGATTCCGCGGGGCGGCAACATGCTCAGCGTGTTCTTCGGCGAGGCGCAGGTTACCGATTTCGCATCGGCGCGGGCCAGCGAAACCTGGCGCTTCCCAGCCTTCTTTCACGCCCTGCTGGACGGCGGTGTCTACCCGCCGTGCAGCGCCTTCGAGGCGTGGTTTGTCTCGGCGGCGCTCGACGATGCCGCCTTCGCCCGAATTGCCGA
>NZ_JBATXN010000177.1:0-4236 GCF_049673265.1 Mycobacterium sp.
GGGTCACCGCGCTGAGCCCGGTGGCCCCCATCGACGAGACGTTGGCCACCTCACTGCTGGACACCTGCGCGGACGCGGCGGGCGCAGAGGTGTCCGTGCACAGCTGCGCCGTGGCACTGCCGTGGAAAGTGTTGCAGCGCAGCAGCATTGCAGCAGTCTCGGTCGACGTGGCGACGCTTGAGGCGGCCGATCTGGATGCCGTCGCGGAATTCGTCGCGTCGGGCCGCGCCGTGATGTTCGGTGTCGTGTCGTCCAGCGCCCCGACCCGGGCACCGTCGGCGCAGCAGGTTGCCGCCGCTGTCGTGGCGATCACCGACCGGCTCGGCTTCGGCCGCTCAGCGCTACGGAAAAGCATCGGCGTCACCCCGGCGTGCGGGCTGGTCGCGGCGACCCCGCAATGGGCGCGCACCGCCATCGGGTTGGCCCGGCGCGCGGCGGAGGCTTTCGCCAGCGATCCCGACGCCATCTAAAAGCGCAACTAAAAGGTTGCATATTAACCTCGAGGCATGGTCTACTGATAAGCAACCAGGAGGTTGCATATGAGCATGGATCGAATCGAGAAGCAGGTGGAGTTGCGCGCGTCGATGGAGCGGGTGTGGCGTGCGATCAGCGACTCGCAGGAGTTCGGGCGCTGGTTCGGTGCCCGCATCGACGGGCCTTTCGTCGCCGGGACCTCGGTCACCGCGACGATCACCGGCACGACCGTCGACGAGGAGGTCGCCGAGCTGCAGCGGCCGCACGCCGGGGCCAAAGCCATCTGGCAGATCGTCGCTGTCGAACCGCCGCGACGGTTCGCCTACCGCTGGCATCCGTTCGCGGTCGACGCCGACGTGGACTATGCGGCCGAGCCCACCACGCTGGTCGAGTTCACCCTGTCGCCCACACCGCACGGCGTGTTGCTGACCATCGTCGAATCCGGGTTCGAGGCCATCCCCGCGGCGCGGCGGTCGGCGGCGTTCGAGGCCAACAGCGGCGGCTGGGCCAAGCAGGTCGAGCTGGTGCGAAAGTATCTGTCGCTGGAGCAGCGGGTGTGACGGCGACCCTCGCGGCGGCCCCCGTCTTTGATGCACTGGGCGATGCGAATCGGCTGCGCATCGTCGTCCGGTTGTGCGACGGCGGCCCCAGCTCGACTTCCCAAGTGACTGAGGCGGTTCCGGTCACCAGGCAGGCGGCCACCAAGCACCTGGAATTGCTGGAGGCGGTGGGGCTGGTCAGCAGCAGCCGGCGCGGCCGGGAACGCATCTGGACCGTGCAGACCCAGCCGCTGGCCCAGGCCAGCGACTACCTCAACCAGCTCTCACGTCGTTGGGACGAGGCCATCGACCGGCTGCGTGCCTATGTGGAGGACTGAGCTGTCGGCGTCCTCCGATAGCCTGCCAAGGTGAGCTCAGCAGAAGCTGATCCTGTCGCGCCCGAAGGCCGGCGACTTTGGCGTGAACTCGCCGACGAGGTGCGCGAACACCAGTTCCGCTACTACGTGCGCGACGCGCCGATCATCTCCGACGCGGACTTCGACCAGCTGCTGCGCCGGCTGGCCGCCGTGGAGGACGAGCATCCTGAGCTGCGCACGCCCGACTCACCGACCCAACTGGTCGGCGGCGCAGGCTTCGCCACCGATTTCACCTCGGCTGAGCATCTGGAGCGGATGCTGTCGTTGGACAACGTCTTCAGCACCGACGAGTTCGACGTGTGGGCGGCGCGCATCCATGCCGAGGTCGGTGACAAGGTGCCGTTTTTGTGCGAGCTCAAGATCGACGGTGTCGCATTGGCTTTGGTGTATCGCGACGGACGGTTGGTGCGGGCCTCGACCCGCGGCGACGGTCGCACCGGCGAGGACGTCACGCTTAACGCGCGCACCATCGACGATGTCCCCCAGCGGCTTACCGCCAGCGACGACTACCCGGTACCCGACGTGCTCGAGGTGCGCGGTGAAGTGTTCTTCCGGGTCGCCGATTTCGAAGCGCTCAACGCCGCACTGGTCGAAGACGGCAAGGCGCCATTCGCCAACCCGCGCAACAGTGCGGCCGGATCGCTGCGGCAAAAGGATCCGGCGGTCACCGCGCGTCGCAAGCTGCGGATGATCTGCCACGGGTTGGGACACATCGAGGGGTACCGGCCACCCACCTTGCACGACGCATATCTGGCGCTGGGTGCCTGGGGCTTGCCGGTCTCCGAGCACACCACGCGGGTAAAGAACGCTGCGGGCGCTCTCGACCGAATCGCCTACTGGGGGGAACACCGCCACGATGTCGACCACGAAATCGACGGCGTCGTCGTCAAAGTCGACGATGTGGCGCTGCAGCGCCGGCTGGGATCCACCTCGCGGGCACCGCGGTGGGCGATCGCCTATAAATACCCGCCGCAGGAGGTACAGACCAAGCTCCTCGACATCCGAGTCAACGTTGGGCGCACCGGGCGGGTCACGCCATTCGCGTTCATGACGCCGGTCACCGTTGCCGGATCCACGGTCGGGTTGGCCACCCTGCACAACGCCGCCGAGGTCAAGCGCAAGGGTGTGCTGATCGGTGACACGGTGGTGATCCGCAAGGCCGGCGACGTGATCCCCGAAGTGCTGGGTCCCGTCGTCGATCTACGCGACGGCTCCGAACGCCAATTCGTCATGCCCACAACGTGTCCCGAATGCGACACCCCGTTGGCTCCGGCCAAGGAGGGCGACGCCGACATTCGCTGCCCCAACGCGCAGGCCTGCCCGGCGCAGTTGCGTGAGCGGGTATTTCATGTCGCCGGTCGCGGTGCTTTCGACATCGAGGGCCTCGGCTACGAGGCGGCCGTCGCGCTGCTGAAAGCCGAAGTGATCGGCGACGAGGGTGACCTGTTCGGCCTGACTGAAGACGACCTGCTGCGCACCGAGTTGTTCACTACCAAAAGCGGCGCGCTGTCGGCCAACGGCAAGCGGCTGCTGACCAATCTTGACCAGGCCAAGAAGCAGCCGCTGTGGCGGGTGCTGGTGGCGTTATCGATTCGCCATGTCGGGCCGACAGCTGCGCGCGCACTAGCCACCGAGTTCGTCAGCCTGGATGCGATCACGTCGGCGTCGACAGAGCAGCTGGCCGCGGTCGAGGGTGTCGGCCCGACCATCGCCGCCGCGGTGACCGAGTGGTTCACCGTGGACTGGCATCGGGCCATCGTCGACAAATGGCGCGCGGCCGGCGTGCGGATGGCCGACGAGCGCGACGCCAGCGTGCCCCGGACGCTGGAGGGATTGACGATCGTCGTGACCGGCTCGCTGACCGGCTTCTCCCGCGATGACGCCAAAGAGGCCATCGTGGCGCGCGGCGGCAAGGCCGCCGGCTCGGTGTCCAAGAAGACCGCCTACGTCGTCGCCGGCGATTCCCCCGGATCGAAGTACGACAAGGCCGTCGAACTCGGCGTACCCATCCTCGACGAGGATGGTTTCCGAAAGCTGTTGGCCGACGGGCCTTCTGAGTCGGCCGACTGACATCGGCTCAAGGCTTAATCGTTGCCCGAAGAGCGCATTCGCACGATCGAGCGCACACCGGGGTCGAATGTCTTGTACGCGGCTGATGGTGAAGCTGATTTGGGGTCGGTTCGTTCGGCTTCGTCAACAGTTGTCCGCAGCGGCGCTATAGCTGCGGCGTCGGCTGCGGCAAACTCGAATCGTGCTATGCCACAGCCAATTGCACTGATCAGGACACAGATCGAAACTGCCAGACAAGCCACGAAGCCCAGCCGGGTCGTTCTCGGCTTCCCGCTGGAAGTCACAGTGCCACAACTGTAACACCGGATCAGGTCGAGGTATTGTCTTGCATATCAACCTCATACGATCCAGCGGCATCCGCGGGTGTCAAAGATTTACGGCAGCAGCGATAGCCGCCACAGTGGGGTGTGCGGCTCTAGCAGCCACATCCGGATGGCGCTGAATTTGAACAGTCGCAGCGTGCCGGTGATAAGCACCGCGGCCAGCGGAAGGTCGCCCACTGCCGCGGTCAGCCCCGACACCGGGAAGTCGCTGGGGCCAGCCGTCATCAAATCGAACCAGGCATCGCAGATCAGCAACACGCCGGTCGCGAACGCGGTCAGCAGCATCAACTGACGACGCAGCAGGCCGAAGATGACGGTCGCCCCCATCAGAGCGAGCAACAGCAGGTCGAAGCCGACCCAGGTCGCGGTCCAGTCGTGCACCAGGTAAACGTCGGGCAGCGCGAACGAGAGATAGACGATCCAGGGAATCAGCACGACCGTCCCGCCGATCAT
>NZ_JBATXN010000178.1:0-19248 GCF_049673265.1 Mycobacterium sp.
GAACACCGGCACATGCTTGCGGCCGTCGTGCACGGCGAAGGTGTGGCCGATGAAGTCCGGGATGATCGTCGACCGGCGCGACCAGGTCTTGATGACCTGCTTGGTGTTCTTGTCGTTCTGCACGTCGACCTTCTTCAACAGATGGTCGTCGACGAACGGACCCTTCTTCAGACTGCGTGGCATCGGCTACTCCTAGCGGTGCTTCTTGCCGGTGCGCCGGCGTCGGACGATGAGCTTGTCGCTGGGCTTGTGGCTCTTACGGGTACGACCCTCGGGCTTGCCCCACGGGCTGACCGGGTGACGACCACCGGAGGTCTTGCCTTCACCACCGCCGTGCGGGTGGTCCACCGGGTTCATCACCACGCCACGCACCGACGGCCGCTTGCCCTTCCAGCGCATCCGCCCGGCTTTACCCCAGTTGATGTTGGCCTGCTCGGCGTTGCCGACCTCGCCAACGGTTGCGCGGCAACGCACGTCGACGCGACGGATTTCGCCGCTGGGCATCCTCAGCGAGGCGTAAGTGCCTTCCTTGCCGAGCAATTGGATGCTCGACCCGGCCGAGCGAGCGAGCTTGGCGCCACCGCCCGGCCGCAGCTCCACGGCGTGGATCAACGTACCGGCCGGAATATTGCGCAGCGGCAGGTTATTGCCGGGCTTGATATCGGCGTTGGCACCGGACTCCACGACGTCGCCCTGCGAAAGACCTTGCGGCGCAATGATGTAGCGCTTTTCGCCGTCCAGGAAGTGCAGCAGCGCGATGTTCGCGGTGCGGTTGGGGTCGTACTCGATGTGCGCGACCTTGGCGTTGACGCCGTCCTTGTCGTTGCGGCGGAAGTCAATTACCCGGTAGGCACGCTTGTGACCGCCACCCTTGTGCCGGGTGGTGATCCGGCCGTGCGCATTGCGTCCACCCCGACCATGCAGCGGGCGAACCAACGACTTCTCCGGAGTGGATCGAGTGATCTCGGCGAAATCGGAGACGCTGGCACCGCGGCGACCCGGAGTCGTCGGCTTGTACTTGCGAATTCCCATGTCTGTTAAGTCTCTCTATCCCCGGCTAGGCCGGTGCTCCGAACAGGTCGATCGGCTTGCTGCCGGGCGCCAGCGTGACGATGGCGCGCTTGGTGCTCTTCCGCTTGCCAAATCCGGCCCTGGTGCGCTTGCGCTTGCCCTGCCGGTTAGCGGTGTTCACCGCCGCCACCTTGACCGAAAAGATCTTCTCGATCGCGATCTTGATCTGTGTCTTGTTCGAGTCGGGGCGCACCAGGAACGTGTAGACGTTGTCATCGATCAGGCCGTAGGACTTCTCGGAGATGACCGGAGCCAGGATGATGTCGCGGGGGTCAGTGACGGTCGCCATCAGGCCGAAACCTCCTCGTCCGATCTGGTGTTGGCAGTGATGTACGCGTTCAGCGCCTCAACGGAAAACACCACGTCGTCGGCGCGCAGTACGTCATAGGTGTTGAGCTGGTCCGGCGTCAGTAGGTGCACACCGGGAAGGTTGCGCACGCTCTTAGCTCCGGTCTCGTCGCTGCGTCCGATGACCACCAGCACCTGCTTGCGGTCGGTCAATGTGCCGAGAAAAACCTTGGCGCTCTTGGTCGACGGAGTCTGGCCGGACACCAGCTCAGTGACCGCGTGGATGCGACCGTTGCGCGCCCGGTCCGACAACGCGCCGCGCAGCGCAGCGGCGATCATCTTCTTCGGGGTGCGCTGGCTGTAGTCACGCGGCGTAGGACCGTGCACCACGCCACCGCCGGTGAACTGCGGAGCGCGAGTCGAGCCCTGCCGGGCACGACCAGTGCCCTTCTGCCGGTATGGCTTTCGGCCACCGCCGCGAACCTCGCCGCGGGTCTTGGTCGAGTGCGTGCCCTGGCGGGCCGCGGCACGTTGCGCAGTCACCACCTGGTGCATCAACGCGATATTCGCGGGTGCGTCGAACAGCTCAGCAGGCAGCTCAACCGAGCCTTCGGTCGTGCCGGCCGGCGTCTGGACGTCAATTTTCAACGATTTCGCGGCTTTTGCCGTCTTTGTAGCCTTTTCGGCAGCCATTACTTCTCACCTCGTTTGATCGCGCTACGGACCATTACGAGCCCACCCGTACGACCGGGCACAGCACCCTTGATCAGCAGCACGCCGTTCTCGGCATCGACCTTGTGCACCAAGAGGTTCTGGGTGGTCACCCGGTCATTACCCATCCGGCCGGCCATCCGAGTGCCCTTGAACACCCGCGCCGGAGTGGCGCAACCGCCAATGGAACCGGGACGACGATGGACCGCCTGAGCGCCGTGGCTGGCGCCCTGTCCGCGGAAGCCGTGCCGCTTCATGGTTCCGGCGAAACCTTTACCCTTCGAGGTGCCGGTCACATCGACATAGCTTCCAGCGGAAAAGATCTCGGCTGTCAGCTCCTGACCGACCTGGTAACCGGCTGCCGCCTCGACATCGTCGAGCCGCAATTCGGCCAAGTGCCGGCGCGGGTTGACACCGGCGGCAGCGTACTGACCGCCCAGCGGCTTGTTGACCTTGCGAGGACTGATCTCCCCGTAGGCCAGCTGCACCGCGCTGTACCCGTCAACCTCAGGTGTGCGGATTCGGGTCACCACATTCGGCCCGGCTTTGACCACCGTCACCGGCACAACACGGTTGTTCTCGTCGAACACCTGCGTCATACCCAGCTTGGTGCCCAGAATGCCCTGTCTCGCCATTGCTCGCAGATCTCCTACTGGATGTTGACGTCGACGCTGGCAGGCAGATCAATGCGCATCAGCGCGTCAACGGTCTTCGGTGTCGGGTCGAGGATGTCGATCAGTCGCTTGTGGGTGCGCATTTCGAAATGCTCCCGCGAGTCCTTGTACTTATGCGGAGACCGAATCACGCAGTACACGTTCTTCTCAGTGGGCAGCGGCACCGGGCCAACCACGCTTGCGCCGGTCCGGACAACCGTCTCGACGATTTTGCGCGCCGAGGCGTCAATGGCCTCGTGGTCGTAGGCCTTGAGCCTGATGCGGATCTTCTGTCCCGCCACGCTTCTCCTACCTCACTCTGTTCCGTCGGGCACCGATCACCTGATCGGATCTGGCCGATCACGGCCGTGCGCCCGCATGTTGCGCCGCTGTTTACCTGTCGTGGTCCACCGGCCCCCGCGGTCGGGTGTGTCGCCCGCACGCAGCCTGGTCCGCGATCGAAATTCGTCGCGCTCCAAGGATGGGACCGGACGCGCCCGTTTGGGCGCCGGTCGTATGCCCGACCAGGCCTAAACCCGGCGCAAGGCAACCTGAACAGTATGCCCTAGATCCCGGTATCAGCCAAATCCCAGCCAACGGCCGAACAACGTCTTCTTACTCTGGAGTAAGATATCTCGACATGACAGGCCCGACCAGCACGTATGCGGCATGGCGGCGGTTTTCAGGCCGTCCCGGTGGCACCCGGCTCTTCTCGGCGGCAGCGATGGCCCGAGTTCCTTACTTCGCTTCGGTACTGCCGCACGTCGTGCGTATGGAGCCTGGCCTGGCCGAGGTGCGGGTGCCCAAGTGGTTCTTCGTCTACAACCACCTCCACACCGTGCACGCGATCGCGGCCTGCAACGCCGCCGAGGTGGCGATGGGCATGCTGATGGAGGCCACCGTGCCGCGCAGCCATCGCTAGGAGCCGAAAGGCTCCGGAAGATCGAGACCGTGCAATATCTCGAGAAGGCCACCACGTCGTTGCGGGCCGTGGCGCAACTGGACCCGCCGGATTTCGCGCAGCTCACCGAGGGCTCTAGAGGCAGTGAGCTCGTCGTGCCGGTCACGGTGACCGACCGGCACGGCACCGAGGTGGTGCACGCCGACATCACCACCTGGGTCACCCCCAACGCTTGAGGGACAACACCATGCAACCGACAACCGTCGCAGCCGCTCTGATCGCATCAGCCATAGGGCTGACGAGCAGCGCGCCGCTGGCCCTCGCCGACCCCCAAGATGACGCTTACTTGAACGAGCTTGGCACGCACGGCATTACCCACTATCCGTCGGCCACGCTGATCAATGCAGGCCACCTGGTGTGCGGATTCCAATCCGCCGGCGCCGCGCCGTGGCAGACCCAGAACGGTCTGATTGGAGACGGCATCGCGGCCCAAGATATTGATGCGGTCGTGAAGGCTGCGATGAGCGCCTACTGTCACCCAGACTAGCTGTCTACCAAGTAAGTTCCGTGTCCGCGGCGCACCAGATCGCCGTCGAACTCCAGCACCTCGTTGACTAAAGCGCCACGTTGATTGCGGTAATTGATGACCACCACCGACTCGCCGTGATACACACCGACGACGTCGAAGTGAAGGTCGGGCATGGCTTTCAGTGCGGCGGTCCAGTACTCGCGCAGGGCGGCCTTTCCGCGGACCACTCCCCCGGAGTCGGGCACTACCCGAGTCGCAACCGGTGACGTGAAGACGACATCGTCGTGGAAATGCGCAAGCACTGCGTCGACGTCATGACGGTTCCAGGCCGCACACCAAGCTTGCGCGAAGGCACTCACGACTTGCCCTTCAGCGACGCCCAGAATGCGCACTGGTGTGCTTCTTCAAAGTTGGTAATGACGCCGGTGTTGCCGGGACGCAACGACATCCAGAAATTGTGGCCGGGATCGTCGCTTTTGGCCGGCCAGTCGGGCTGGCCGGTGGCCTTCGGTGCGCCGTTGGTGACGAAACGGCTCCAGTAGCCGATCATCTGGTCGGACAGCATCCGCTGTGCCGGATCCAGCACGGGTGCGCCGCCAACTTTGAAGAGGTACCGCAGCTCCAACGAGTGGCTGGCGCCGACCGGAAAAGAAGCGTGCCGCAACGGAGTTGGCGCCGGCGCATGCGGGTCGTCGAATTCATAGGCGTACACCGGTGCAGTTGCCCCCCGTTGGCTCAGCGAATCGCCCAATCGGTCAGCGACGCAAGAGAAGACGCCGTCGGTGAGCGCCGCCGAGTAGGCAAGCGACGCGTCCCCGCCGTAGTGATCTGGCGGGTAATGTGCCACCACCGCGGCGCCGTCGGTACCGAAGATGTCCGCGAGCAAGCGAGGGTATTCGCCCGCGTTGATGCCCCGGCCCAGCTTCAAGTACCGCAGCGCCGCGAACATGGTGAACTCGTCGTGGTTGACGCCGATCAGCACCGGAACCCGGGCGGCCCGACCGGCGGCGATGGCCGCGACTGGCGCATCCGGCAACAACGCTGTGCCGGTGACCGGACCGGAGAGCGCGTCGGAGTCCCCGATGAAGACGTACCAAGGCGGACGGTCAAGCGCGGTCGCCGGCAGCGCGCGCAGACACGTCGCTGTGTTGGTGGTGTTCCGGCACCCTGTCGACGCCGCGTATTCCACGCTCCGGCGCTGCCCGGTCGCTACGTCGGCTTGCGCCTGGCATGGCGCGCTTTGAATGATTGCCGACCGGAATAGTGCCGCCGACCCGGGCGCCACCAGGTGATCGCATACCGACATGCCGCCCGCGGATTCGCCGGCGATAGTGACTTTGCGCGGATCGCCGCCGAAGTCGGCGATGTGGTCGCGCACCCAGCGCAGCGCGGCCTGCTGGTCGGCCAGCCCATAGTTTCCGATGTTGTCTGCCGCGCCGAGCGACGGGTGGGCTAAAAATCCCAGCGCACCCAGCCGGTAGTTGAGCGTGACCACGACGATGTGACCCCTCGCCGACAGCCAACGCGAGTCATACATGTCTCCGCTGCCATTGACGAAGCCGCCACCATGGATCCACACCATGACCGGGCGCTTACCGGTGCCGCGTTCGGGCGCTGGCGTCCACACGTTGAGGGTGAGGCAGTTTTCGCTGGTCGGCTTGCCCACGTGCGGGTTGGGGCCGGTGTCCTGCATGCACTGCGGCCCCGGTTTGGTCGCGTCCAACATCCCCGACCACTTCGCCGGCGGCCGTGGTGGCTGCCACCGCAGCGGCCCAACCGGAGGTGCAGCATACGGAATGCCTTGAAACAGACGGTAATCCGCGGCGGCCATGCCGCGCATCAGGCCCATGGAGGTGCGCACGACGCCGGCATCCAGCGGACCGGCGTATGCCGGCGGCTTCACCGATGTCACACCGCCCCGACCACAGGCCGCCGCTACAACTGTCATCAACACGAAGACAGCTACGGACCGACGAAGACCGCTCCCCGGTAATCGTCGATCACGGAGACTGGAAACCCTGACGCACGTCAAAAATCGACGCGACATGACAAGAAAGCCGATGAGCACACCAATCATTGACGAAGCTGCGAAGGTATTCGCTGATCCGACATCCTATGCCGACAATCCGCGGCTACATGCAGCGTTGACCCATCTGCGTGCCCGCGCACCGGTTTCGCAGGTCGACTGCCGGGTCAGTAGTTTTTGCCGATTTTCTTCCACGATTGAAATCCATTGAGCGCGACGGCGACTCAAGCACCCGTCGATTCGCTACGAGCTTCGTTGAGCGACTGCTGCTGCGTGCGCTGCACATGCAGAAAGCCGTCCACAGCGGCTCGCGCGCATTCGCGGTAGTCGAAGTCGGGCAGCGTAGACAGCCGGCCCAGCACCACCGGACCGATCAACAGCGAAATCGCCCGGGTGCGATCGATGTCGCCCAGCTCGGCGGCTTCGGGGCTATCGAAAATGGCGTCGAACGGCGCCGCGTATTGCTGGGCGATGCGTTCTCGAAGGGTGCTGATCGCCGGGCTGTCGGCAGTGCGGGTCGGCTGGGATTCTGGCAACTGCTCCAAGTCCCGCCCGAGCGCCAGCCAACTCATCGCGGTCACCATGCCCGGGGCCTCGGCGAGCGATTGGCCAAATCCCAGCACTACGCCAATAAGTCGGTCGCGCAGCGGGCCAGTGTCAGGAGGCATCGGCGCCGGCGGTATCAAGCTGTTGAAAGCCGCGGCCAGCAAATCGTTTCCGCTCGGGAAGTGGCGATATAAGGTGGCCCGGGCTACGTTGGCACCACGGGTGACCGCGTCGACGGTCACCGCGCTTGGACCACCCGAGCGAAGCAGCGCGGTCGCGGCTTCCAGCAACCGAGCCCGTGAACGCGCCGGGCGTGGGTCGGTCTTGTCGGTGATGTCGACCACCTCCATGTTTAACGACAAGACTGTCCGTCTACTACCGAGACTGTTAGTCTCAAAAATACCTCGTCGCCGAAAAGGAGACGCATCGCTCATGGTCGACGCCCTCATCCGACCTGACCAGCCTACTGAAGGGCCTGCCGCGCTCGGTTCGCACCGGGCGCGAACCTGGACGATGGTCGTGGCCTGCATGGGCGTGACCCTGGTGATCGCGTCGATGGTCGCGCTGAACACCGCGCTGGGCGACATCGCGGTAGCCACCTCGGCGACGCAGTCCCAGCTGACCTGGATAGTGGACTGCTACTCGCTGGCTCTCGCTTGCCTGCTGCTACCTGCCGGGGCCATCGGTGACCGCTATGGCCGGCGGGGCGCCTTCCTTATCGGCCTGGCCACATTCGCGATCGCATCGCTGGCGTCGACGGTGTTCACCAGTCCGTTGCAGCTCATCGTGGCCCGCGGTGTCGCCGGCATCGGCGCGGCGTTCATCATGCCCGCCACCCTCTCGCTGCTGACGGCCACCTACCGCGAGGACGAGCGCGCCAAGGCGACCGGCATTTGGGCGGGTGTCGCAGGCTCCGGCGCCGTGATCGGCATGCTGGGATCCGGAGTGCTGCTGCACTTCTGGTCGTGGCGGTCAATCTTCTGGACCTTTGCGGTGTGTGCGGCGTTGATCTTCGGATTGGCGTGCACGGTATCGACCTCACGTGATGACGAAGCCACTCCGTTGGACTGGCCCGGCGCAGTGTTGATCGCCTGCGCCGTGGCGATTTTCGTGTTCGGGATGCTTGAGGCGCCCGCACGCGGCTGGGCCAACCCGCTGATCTGGGGATCGATGGCCACAGGAGTCGTGTTGGCCGCAGTCTTTGGGTCGGTCGAGATGCGACGGCGCCATCCTCTGCTCGACGTCCGGTTGTTCCGCCGGCCTGACTTCGCCACCGGATCCGCCACGATCACAGTGTTTTTCATGGCCATGTTCGGATTCTTCTTCGTCATCATGCAATACATTCAGTTGGTCATGGACTACAGCCCGATCCAGACTGCGTTTGCGTTGAGTCCACTGATGGCGCCTATGCTGACATTGTCCGTGCTATCCCCGTGGTATCTGCCACGCATGGGCCTGCGGTTGGTGGTCTTCCTCGGACTATTGCTCATCTCGGCCGGGTTCTTGTGGATGGGAGGCCTACAAATCCACTCGCAGTACTGGGACATGATGTGGCCCCTGCTCGTGATGAGTACCGGCATCGGATTCTGCACGGCACCAAGCACGTTGGCGATCATGACCGCAGTGCCCGACGAGAAGCAGGGGGTTGCTTCGGCGGTCAACGACACCACCCGCGAGGTTGGTGCCGCCCTCGGCATCGCATTGGCCGGGTCCATTCTGGCGGCCCGATACGCCCATGTCCTCACACCACATCTGGCGGCCTTCCCCGGCCCGGTCCGTGCCCCGGCCTCCCATTCGCTGGCTCAAGCTCTGGAGATTTCCAAATCGCTTGGCCCACAAGGCCGCCAGCTTATCGAACAAAGCCAGAGCGCCTTCCTGCAGGCGATGGAATCTTCGCTGCTAATCATGGGTCTGATCATCGCGGTATCAGCGCTGGCGATCGGCGCTTGGGCACCGGGCCGCGACGGCCGCCAGCTGCGCCCGGTGCGCCGATCAACCAACAAATTCCGCGGCCCGGTGGCCGAGCATGACGATGCTCGCGTGCGGGCCGCGGCTGGTGATCCCCGGCAAGATTGATCCGTCGATCACCCATAGCCCGTCGATGCCGTGTACCCGGCATTGGTGATCGACGACGGCCACCGGGTCCCCTGCTGGGCCCATCGGGGCGCTCCCGCACAAATGCTGAGACGTCGACCAGACGGGTTCGCCGACCTGGGTTGTTGAACTAGCCAATTCGCGCGCCAACTCAGCGCCCCGCTGCAACGCGGCCACATCGGCGGGTTCGACGTCATAACGATGCTCAATTCGAGGTGGCACCAATGGATCAGCGGAAACCAGCACAATGCGTCCCCGCGCCCGCGGTTGCATGAGCGCCACACCGATGTGCGGCCAGTCCGGATGCCCCGCCGTGCCGTCTCCGACCATCGCCACGAAACCTCCGGTGTACGGCCGTATTTCGATGTCATCAGCAGTGCTGAGCACCACCTCGAGCACCGGACGGTCGGGAGCGACTTCCCAGTTGGTCGGCAACACCCATTCCGGATGATCGCTGCAGGCCATCCCGACCGGCAAGCCGGCCATCACGTCAACCCCGGCGGCACGAAGCATGACCTCGTCACCTATGCCGGAAACCATTAGCAGATGCGCTGATTCGATCGCCCCAGCAGATAACACAATTCGATCGGCCGTCACGGTGATCGGACCGTCCGGCCCGAGGGCGTCGACGCCGACGACGCGACTGCCCGAGAAACGCAGGCGCACCGCGCGGGTCTGGGTCAGCAGCGAGAGATTGGCTCGATTTAAGGCAGGCCACAGGTATGCCGCACCCGGACCAATACGCACGCCGTCAACGACGTTGAGCGGCACCGCTCCGATGCCCGCCGGGAGCGCGGAGGCAATTGCCACATCGTTGAGATCCGGTATCCATTCGAACCCGGCCTGCTGCGCGGCCGCTACGAAAGTAGCCGTACTGCCGACGATTTCGCTAGTGCGGCGAACTGCGATGGGGCCGGCATCGCCGTGAGCGGGACCGGTGAAATCCAGGTCGGTCTCGATAGCCCGGAAGTGCCCGATGACGTCTGACCAGGCCCACCCCGGCACGCGATAGCCGTCGAAGTCACGTGCCAAACCGCGGCAGAAGTACCCGCCGTTGACGGCTCCGGAACCGCCGATCGTCGCGCCGCGCATGATCGTGATCTGGCGAGTCGGCAGTTCGGTCAGTTGCGCCTGATAACGCTGCACGAGCGGGCTCGCGGCCCCGATCGGCAGCCGCAACCCGTTCGTCGTCTCGGCCCGCAGGGCCGGATCGGCTAATCCGACCCCAGCCTCCAACACAGTTACCGCACAGCTTGGTTCAGCCGAAAGCTGGTTCGCAACAACAGATCCCGCGCTTCCCGCACCGATGATCAGCACATCGCTGTGCAGCGCAGCTGCAGTCAGGGGTCAGACTCGAATCTGCGGCTTAAGCGGGCCGATATTGCGTTCTCGCACCACCCCGTACCACAGTCCGAGTCCATAGGCCAGATCGTCGAGGCGCTTGAGGACCAGATAAGTCAGCAGCCCGATCGGCTTGGCGTCTTCATCGGCGGATTGCCGGCGGCTGGCCCAATCCACCACCCCGTCGGCGACCGCGGCGATCAGCACGATACGGCGTGCGGGGCGGAACACGATGGCCGCCAGCAGCGCGACCGGCCAGTAATGCCGACAGATCGCCGACGCCAGTTGCAGCGCCGCCGACCAAAGGCCGCGGGCAGCTACCGCCAGCACATCCGAGATCTCGGTGTCAGCATCCTGCAACGTCCTCGCGATGCGTCGACCGGTCAGCCCCGCCACTAGCAGTGATGCCAGATAGCCGAAGCTCGAGCCTATGGCCATCAGGACCCATGCCGCAAGTGCCCAGCCGGAGATCATCAGTGGGGCGATCTTGTCGGGGTGTCGCGCCGACAAGGGGGCAGCCGAACCACCGTAAAAGGCTTTGCGCGCAATCCAATCCCGCAATTGGGTCCGATGATCGTGCCCCACCTGAGCGATCGGCTCGTAGCGCAGCCGGGCACCGGCTTCGACGAGTCGCCAGCACAGATCGACATCCTCACCCGAGCGCAGGGTCTCGTCGAAGCCGCCGATTTCGCGAAGCCTGGCCGTCCGGCAGATGATCGCCGCACTCGGCACGTAGGCGACGCTGGTGTACGGAATGACTGGGGCTTCGCGCTGCCCAAGGTCCAGCGATGAGCGCACTGCCTCGTAGCGCGCGACCAGATGGTCGGTCTGGGCCAGACCGACGATTCGCGGGGCGACCAGTGCCACGGTGGGGTCGCAGAAGTGGCCTAGTAGAGCCTCCAGCCAGCCGCGTCGCGGTACGACGTCGGAATCCAGGAAGGCGACGAAGCTAGACTTGCAGGCGGCCAGACCGGTGTTGCGTGCTGCCGCAGGCCCTTGGCTTTGGGTATGCCGCAGCACCTCGATGTCGGGGTGCGCCCCCGCAATGTCGTCCCGCTCAATCGGTGCCGATGAGCCGTCGTCAACGATGATGATGCTCAAGTCACGCAATGCGGCGACCAAGCGACGTAAGCCATATGGGTTGTCCCGCACCGGGATTACCACGGTTACATCGCGGTGCGACGGACCGCCCGCGGGCCGCGGGTGAGCCACCGTAGCGTCCAGGAGGGTCCGGGCCAGCTCGGCGCTCACTGCGTCGTGGACTTTGAGACGGCCATCGGCGAGCATGTCCTGGGCGGCCGGCGCCAGCCGCAGCAACCGGGTCGGTGAACCACCCAGCAAAGCAGAGCCCTGGCCGAGCACCCGGACCCGCCGGTCGACCTGTACAGCAAACCCGTCCGGCAACCGCGTCTGGGTCATGTGAGCATCCCGTCGGCAGCCGGCGACCACCGTTTCACGCGGCTCAAGCAGTCGTCCACCATTTCCGCCAACATGCGCTCCCCCTCTGCGGCGGTCGCGGTGGTCGGGTCACCCAATACCCCGACCTCGCTGACCGCCGCGACCCCGCCGCGACGCATCGACGGTAGCAGCTCGGACAACGGCGCTCCGTTGCCCGCACGCCACCTGTCGGTCAGCACGTCGGTAGGTGAAATATGGAGCAATAGTGACGTTTCAGCGTGCCCGGCGTGGGCGTCGGCGCCTGTCACCATGCATGGGCACCACCCGGCATCGCGTCCTTCGGACCGCAGCAAGCCCACCGCGCGGCCCAGCGCCCTGACGTTGCCGCCATGGCCGTTGATGAAGAGCAGCCGCCGCGCCCAACAGGTAGCGGACCTGCCGTACTCCACCAGCAGCGCGGTGAGGGCCTCGGTGCCGATGGAGATCGTTCCCGGGAAGCTCTGGTGCTCGCCGCTGTCGCCGTAGGCGATGGCGGGTGCCACCACCCAGTGCAGCGGGGGGTCGGCAGAGAGCCGGGAGGTGACTTCGCTGGCGACGGTCGTCGCAATCCGAGTGTCGGTGTCCAGCGGCAAGTGAGGTCCATGCTGTTCGGTGGATCCGACCGGGATGATAACGCCCAAGGACATGGTTCGTAGCTGGCTCGACGTCGAGCCGCCAAGTTCGGCGAGGACAGCCACTCGGTGATGGTAGGACGAATTCACCTGTCGTGCATCGATTGTTGGCGCTATCGAAAAACTTTTTGCCGCCGCCTGTTCACTAAACCCGGTCACCGGCGCCACGTCAGCCACGTGAGTACCAAAATACTCGCTGGTCTCGCTTGCGGGTGGCTAGGCTCCGCCCGGCGCGGACGGGGGAACCCCGAGCGTTCGGGCAAACCCGGACGGCACCAGAATGTCGTCCGCGTTGAGGTCGTGCACCGACGCGCGGCCGAGACCCATCAGCGCGGAGTCGATGCCGCCGCGAAGGATGTCGAGCACGTTCTCGACACCGGGTTGCCCGGCGGCCGCCAGGCCCCACAGGTAGGCGCGGCCGATCATCACCGCGCGCGCTCCCAATGCCAGCGCCTTGACGACGTCGCTGCCTCGGCGGATACCACCGTCCAGCAACACCTCGATCTGGTCGCCAACCGCGTCCACAACCGCGGGCAGCGCCCGGATAGACGCCGGGGTGCCGTCTAGGTTGTTGCCGCCGTGGTTGGACACCGAAATTGCCGAAACCCCAACATCCACAGCCTTTTTGGCGTCGTCTATCCTCATCACGCCTTTGAGCATGAACGGGCCACCCCACAGTTCGCGCAACCAGGAGATGTCGTCCCAGGTCGGCGGTGGCGTCGCCATCCACTCCCCGTAGGCGGCGAAGAACGGTGGCCCGGGCTCGCCGCGGGTGGCCAGGTTAGGCACCCGCAGATCCGGCGGACGTAGCGTCTTGCCGAATCTCCACAACCATCCGGGGCGGGTGATCACTTCCGGCGACATCCGCAGCATGGTCCGCAGGTTCATCTGCTCGGGGATCTTCGGGCTGCCCCAGTCCCGGCCGTGGGAGAACGACCAGTCGGTGGTGACGATCAGCCCGACGGCACCGGCTTGCCGGGCCCGCTCGACCCGCTCGGCGATCACTTCGCGCCCGCCCGACCAGTAGACCTGGAAGAACAGTTTCGGATTGGCGGCGATCACTTCTTCGATCGGCTTGCTCGCGAACGACGACAGCCCCATCGCCGTACCGCGCGCCGCGGCGGCTCGGGCGACGGCCACTTCACCGTCAGGATCGACCGCTTGCACACCGGTGGGCGAGATGATGACCGGCAGGGAAATCTCTTGCCCCATAACAGTTGTCGAGAGGTCGCGCTTTTCGATGGCGCCGACCACGTGAGGCGCGAAGCCCAGCTCGCCGAACGCCGCGACATTGTCGGAGACGGTCAGTCCTTTTTCGCTGGCAGCCACCAGCGCGGCATAGGACGACTTCGGCAGTCGCTTCTTGGCACGCTGCTGCGCGATCGCGACCGTCTCAAACCATACGTCTCG
The DNA here is from genome assembly GCF_049673265.1 of Mycobacterium sp. Classification (GTDB taxonomy): domain Bacteria; phylum Actinomycetota; class Actinomycetes; order Mycobacteriales; family Mycobacteriaceae; genus Mycobacterium. Next base: position 13,640 of record NZ_JBATXN010000178.1, read on the forward strand.
GGCCACGGCTAGACCGGGCTTTCGTTGCACAGCCGCTTCGGCATGGTCAGTGTCAGCGGCACCGGTCCGCTACTGCGCCGTCCGTGCGAGTGGTCGCCTGCGGGTCGGGGTTTGTCGCGCTGCCCTGCTAATGCCGGCACGCCGTAACCCTGAACGCATTCTGGATCGGGCCCGTCGATCGGCAGGCCGGTGAAGAACTTGGCCGCCATGCAGCCGCCCCGGCAGCTATCGTAGTGCCCGCAACTTCCGCACGCGCCCGCCGACTGCGGCTCCCGGAGCTCCCGGAACAGCGGGGCGTTCTTCCATAGATTGTCAAACCCGCCATCGGACAAGATGTTTCCGGCGAGGAAGCGGTCGTGGATGGCGAACGGGCAGGCATACACATCGCCGACCGGGTCGATCAGGCACACCACCCGCCCGGCTCCGCACATGTTCAGACCGGCCAGCGCGCCGGGCTCGCCGAGTCCGGACAGGTGGAAGAAGGAATCACCGGTCAATACCCGCTCGCCCTTGGCGACGAGCCAGTCGTAAAGCTGAACCTGCTGGTCGGCGGTCGGATGCAGCTCGTCCCATACATCGGCGCCACGACCCGATGGGCGCAGCCGGGTGATGCGCAGCATGGCGCCGTAACGGCTTGCCAGCAAGGCGAATTCGTCGAGCTGGTCGACATTGTGACGAGTCACGACTACGGAGATCTTCGCGTCGGAGAACCCCGCGGCGGCAAGGTTTTCCAGCGCACGGATGGCCATCGCATAAGACCCGGCGCCCCGGACGGCGTCGTTGACTTCTGCGGTCGCGCCGTCCAATGAAATCTGGACGTCGACGTAGTCACTGGCGGCCAACCGGGCGGCCACCTCTGGTGTGATCCGAACACCGTTAGTGGAGAACTTCACGCCCACGTGGTGAGCGGTGGCGTAGTCGACGAGCTCCCAAAAGTCCGGCCGGACAGTTGGTTCCCCGCCGCCGATGTTGACATAGAACACCTGCATGCGTTCCAGCTCATCGATGATGTCCTTGCACGCCTGCGTGGACAGCTCGCGCGGATCACGTTTACCCGACGACGACAGGCAGTGCACACACGCCAGATTGCAGGCGTAGGTCAGCTCCCAGGTCAGGCAGATAGGAGCGTCCAACCCAGACTCGAACTGCTCGATCAGCCGTGGCACAACCGATGTCATGTGTGCCGCACCAACATGTTGGAACCGGCCAGCACGCCTAGTGCATGAAGGTAAGGAGCCTGGCGCTCATCCTCGACGCCGGCTGCACGGCAGGCGGCGCGAATGTCTGGATAGTCGGCCAGCGACTGCACCACAGCAAGAATGGTGCGGTTCTTGAGGAATGACAGTTTGCGGGTGCCGAAGTGATACAGCAGCGCGCCGAACGACTCGGGCCGCACGGCCACCTGTGGGTGCAACCGCCACGCGAGGCCGGGATCGAACCCGATTGCCGGTTGCAGCCCCTGTGCGGGGACGGTCACGATCAGTAGACTCCGCACATCCCGTCGATGGACACCTCTTCAACCAAAGACTCGGTGACGAGCTCGGTGTCGGTGTCTGTCTGCTGGTTGGGCTCCATGACGTTGCCTTTCGTTATCAGGGTCTCGACAAGTCGCGTCGATCTGGTGACAATCTCGGTAAGGATATGGCATCGAGTGCCAAAAATGGAAGAGGCTTGTTAAAAAAGGGGTAGCGGATGCTGGAGCAGGCGCGGGTGGGCCGGCGCCGTTCTACGACGCCGCAGCACATCACCGATGTCGCTCTGCGCCTGTTTGCCGAGAGCGGCTTCGTCGAGGTGAGCGTCGACGACGTCGCAGCGGCAGCGGGCATCGCCCGTCGAACCGTGTTTCGTTACTACGCATCCAAGAACGCCATTCCATGGGGAGATTTCGACGCCCACCTGCAGCACCTGCGCACGCTTTTGGACCACGTCGATCCGGCGATGCCGCTCGGCGAGGCGCTGCGTGCAGCGCTGCTGTCGTTCAATACGTTTGACGAGTCGGAGACGATCCGCCATCGGCAGCGAATGCGGGTGATCCTGCAAACCGCTGAACTGCAAGCGTATTCGATGACGATGTATGCCGGATGGCGCGAAGTAATCGCCGAGTTCGTGGCACGCCGATCCGGCGTTGGAACCAGCGACCTGTTGCCGCAGACCGTTGCCTGGATGCTCCTCGGCGTCGCCCTGAGCGCCTACGAGCACTGGCTCGACGACGAATCCGTCTCATTACCACAGGCTCTCGGAGATGCGTTCGACGTCGTCCGCGCCGGCCTGGACGAGCTGGACCGATGAGTCGCGCCGGCGACAGTAACCGCTTGATGCGGTCCCTCCGGCTGCAGGGCCAGATCTGCGCCGGTATGGGCTCGCCGATGTACGGCGACATGTTGGACCTGGTGGCGGCCGACGTGGAAGCCGGCGGTGTCTTTGCCGCCATCCTGTCCGGACACGAAGACGATGCGGGGCGGCTGGCGCTGCCGCTGCGGCTGCTCGGCGGGCTGCACCGGTTGGCGCTCGACGGCCGCGCGCCGGAGCTACGCCGTTGGTATCCGAGCACGGGGGGGCAGTGGGATGCGCAGTCGGCCTGGCCCGACGTTGTGGGCGCCGCCTCCGAGCACACCGAGCTGCTGCGGGCGGTGCTCGATCAGCCGCCGCAGACCAACGAGGTGGGCCGGTCCGCCGCACTGATTGGTGGTCTGCTCATCCTTGCTCACCGATTCGGTTTGCCCATACGGCTTTTCGAGATCGGATGTAGTGCCGGGCTGAACCTGCGGGCTGACTATTACTGCTACCGTCATCCGGACGGCCAGTGGGGTCCGACCGACTCACCAGTGATCATCGACGACGCGTGGCGCGGCCATCCTCCGCCGACCGCGGACCTGCGGATCGTGCAGCGTCATGGCTACGACATCGCGCCCCTCGACGCCACTAGCCGTGACGGCGAATTGGCACTGCTGAGCTATGTCTGGCCCGATCAGCCGACGCGGCTGGATCGGTTGCGCGGCGCCATCGCCGTCGCCCGGCGGGTTCCCGCGCCGCTGCAGCGCCGTAATGCCGTCGAGGCCGTCGCCGGCCTGTCCGTCGCCCCAGGCGCGCTGACCGTGTTGTGGCATTCCATTATGTGGCAGTATCTTTCGGCAGAAGACCAGGCCGCTGTCTTAGCCGAAATCGACGCTCTCGGAGCCCGAGCCCGAGCCGACTCATCGTTCGTGCACCTGCTGCTGGAGCCGCATCGGCGAACTGCGGACTCTCCGGTCGAATTCGCGGTTCGCGCCCGGTGCTGGCCGGGTGGCGAGGACATGCTACTGGGCACGTGTTCGCCGCATGGGCCGCCGGTGAATTGGGACTAGCGCGCGATCATGGCACGCGCCCGTGAGCGGCTGCCAGGAACGGCGCGGCGATCCCGAGGAAGCCGTCGGGGTCCGAGGAAAACACCACGTGGCCCGTTGGTAGCACCTCCAGCCGCGATCCCGGTATTGCGGCCGCGGTGGCATGACCAAATCGCATGAGGGCCACGGTATCTTTTGATCCCCAGATGATCAGGCACGGCGCCGTGATGCGATCGGCGTACGGCAGCAGGTTATGTTCGGCTGCGGCGAAACTGCGCCACAGCGCCGCCGTGAGAACAATGCCTTCGCGGGTCTGCGCACGAGCCAGCGCGCGTTGCTGGACGGCGTGGTCGTTGTCGCTGGTCGCCTTCATATAGCTGCGGATGGACCATGGCAGGACTCGCTTCATGACCGACGGTGTCCCGAGCAAGCGGCAGAAGAGGCTGGTGACCGGGTTGGCGACGAAACCGCCCGTATTGACCAAGACCAGCCGCGAAACCCGTTGTGGGTCAGTGATCGCCAACCGTGCCGCAGCGAAACCGCCCACCGAGTTGCCGATGAACGCCGCGGGCGGCAGGTCAAGTGCGGCAACGACATCGACAAGTACATCAGCGAAGGAGGCCGCGGTCGGCTGATAGTTCGGCATCGGGGCGGGCGAGTCGCCGTGGCCCGGCCAGTCCACTGCGATCACTCGGTGGTTGCGACGAAGGCTCGGCACGATCGCGTCGAAGTCGTGGCGGTCATGCAGCGTCGCATGGAGTAACACCACCACCGGGCCTTCCCCGATATCGCTGTAGGCAACCTCTCCCACCCGCGTTTGCACCACGTTGACCATTGCGGTTCCTTTCATTGACCGACTGGTCGGTCAATGGTATCATTGCCAGCGTTCCGCTCTCAAGGAGTAACCGATGACCGTTCCCGCGCCTGACGCCCCGTTCTCCGACAAGATGGCGTACTACAAAACCCAACACACCAGCCGCGGCGTCAGATTCACGCATATGTTCGGCGTACCGGTGATCGCTGCCGGAATCCCCCTGCTGCTAGCCAAACCCATAGTGGGACTGCCGATGTTCGTCGGCGGCTGGCTGTTGCAAATCGCCGGGCACCGCATTTTCGAGCACAATCTGCCTTCGACGCACAAGGGCTGGATCACCTATCAGCTCACGGGGGTGATCGACGTGTGTGAGCAGTATGGCGAGCTGCTTGCGCGGCGCAGCCAACGTAAAGCCGGCGGTTAGAGTGCTCCCCATGACGGGTGTGCGCCAGGAGGCAATGGCCAGAACCCGCGAATCGCTGATCGACGCGGGACTGCGACTGGCCGAGCGAACCGGGCTGGCCGGTTTGAGCGTCAATCTCATCGTCGGTGAAGCCGGAGTCGCCAAGGGCACGTTTTTTCACCACTTCGGCGACCGCGCGTCGTATCTGGTTGCGCTGCACCGTGAATTCCATGAAAGGTTGGCCGCCCAACTGCAACCTGCGATCGCCGGCATGCCGCCGGGGCGCCGTCGGCTGATGGTGGGCGCAAATACCTACCTTGATGGTTGTTTACGTGATCGCGGCGTACGCGCCCTACTACTGGAAGCGCGCGCCGAGCCAGCGGTTACCGACGAAATCAAACACCGCAACCAAACCGGCGCCCAGCTGTTCCGTCCCGACTTCGCCGCACTGAAACGTCCGCACCCTTACGAAAGCTCCCAGTTGTGGGTCGGCATGCTCGCCGAAGCCGCGCTTATCGAACACCAAGCCGGGAAGGCACTCACCGGCATCCGAGAAGCCCTCGGACGGTTCTTGAATTAGCCGAGCACCTCGGAAATCGGTGCGGCAGCGGCGATCTTGGCTCGCGTTTTCATGACCTTGCCGGGCATACCGCCGCCGACGACGCCGGCCACCACACCGTCACGTTCGTAGTAGGCGAGAAATCTGCGGCCGTCGTCCTCAACGACATGCACGATGTCGGTGGCGATTGGCTCGCCCAAACATTGGATCTTGACATCGTACTGATCGCTCCAGAAATACGGAACAACTACGCCTGCCGGCGTGTCCTGCCCGAGTATCGCAGGCACCACGACCCTTGCCTGCTCGGCGACATTGCTCCAATGTTCCACTCGCACTTGATGTCCCGTCGGATCACGCCAGGACGCGACGTCCCCGAGCGCCCACACGTTCGGCGCGCTGGTTCGTCCGGCCGCATCACAGATCACGCCATTGTCGACGTCGACGCCTCTGCCGTCGAGCCAGTCGGTCGCCGGCCGTGAGCCGATGCCAACCACCACCAAGTCGGCTGTC
>NZ_JBATXN010000179.1:0-11964 GCF_049673265.1 Mycobacterium sp.
GTCGAGTGACGTCCGCACGAGCATTCGGTGCTACCGACTAGCATCCGTTCTGGCCGCATCAGATGACCGCGGGGACAGCGCAGCGGCGGCGGGACCGCCGACCGACTCGACGGGAACCGAACCAGCTCACCGACCGCAATCATGGGCCGACGGTAGGCGGCTAGTCTGCGTGCGACATTAATAATTCGGATGATCTTGCTGAGAAAGAAGGAAGCCGACCTGCCGCCCACGCAAATGACGGGGTTTGTTCAATTCGGCGTAATTCAAAAACACCGGACTTAAGGTTCGATATTTTTCCCGCCCGCAGCTTTGCGCCGCCAAGTAGCCTGATCCCGTGCAAATCGGAGTACTGGGTGCGGCTCGCATCGCGCCGCCGGCGCTCATCAAACCGGCCAAAGCAAACGCCGACGTCGTGGTTGCCGCCGTCGCAGCGCGCGACGTTTCGCGTGGAAAGGCATTTGCCGCCAAACACGGCATCGCCCGGGTGCACGATACCTATGACGCTCTGCTCGCCGACCCCGAAATCGACGCCATCTACAACCCGCTACCAAATGGCTTGCACGGCAAGTGGACCCGAGCCGCGCTGGCCGCCGGTAAGCATGTGCTGTGCGAAAAGCCGTTCACCGCCAACGCCGCCGAAGCCCGTGAGATCGCCGAGCTGGCCGCACAGTCGGGCCGAGTCGTCATGGAGGCGTTTCACTACCGCTACCACCCGATGGCATTGCGGGTCGAAGAAATCATCGCCTCCGGCGAGCTGGGAAAGCTCAAGCGGGTGGAGGCGGCCCTGTGTTTCCCGCTTCCGATCTTCTCCGACATCCGCTACAACTACTCACTTGCCGGTGGCGCGACCATGGATGCCGGGTGCTACGCGGTCCACATGGTCCGCACATTCGGCGGTTCAACACCGGAAGTTGTTTCAGCGCAAGCGAAATTGCGCGATCCGCAGGTTGACCGGGCCATGACGGCTGAGCTGCGATTCTCCGAAGGGCATACCGGCCGGATCCGTTGCTCGATGTGGTCGTCGCGTCTGCTGGACTTCAGCGCGCATGTGGTTGGCGACCAAGGGGAGCTGCATGCGCTCAATCCGATAATGCCGCAGATCTACCATCGGCTCTCAGTTCGCTCGGCTGCCGGTAAACGCGTTGAGCGTTTTCCGCGCCGCGCCTCCTACGCTTATCAGCTCGACGCCTTCGCCGCGGCAGTGCTGCACGGCGAACCGGTCAAGACCACGCCTGAAGACGCGATCTTGAACATGACCGTCATCGATGCGATTTATCGAGCTGCCGGTCTGCCACTGCGTGAGCCGAGCTGACCGGTCATGGCGCGACGGGGCGGTTAGTCCATTCCCGGTCGGGGCGGCGTGACGAGCGAAACCAGCCACCCGCTGCGCCCGTGCCACCGTCGGTGGGAATGGTGTGGCCGGTGACGAACGCCGACAGGTCGGAAGCCAGGAACAGGATGACGCGGGCCTGGTCTTCGGCCAGCCCCATCCTCCCGACCGGAACCCATTGCGGCCATTGCAGCTGCTCCTCGGCGGAGAGCCACTGCGAATAGGGCACCTGCAGTGATTCGGTGACGTCGGGGCCAATGGCGTTGACGCGCACGTTGTCGCGGCCGACCTGCACGGCGAGGCTGCGGGTGAAGTGGATGACGGCGGCTTTGAAAGCGGCGTAGACCGGATCCTCCGGGTAGCCGCGAAGCCCTTCGACCGACGAGACGTTGACGATCGCGCCGGCGTGTTGGTCGATCATCGTCGGCAAGAAGGCGTGGGTAACGAGGAAAACGTGGTGCAGGTTGATTCGGTAGAGCTCGTCCCACAGCTGGGTGTCGGTGTCGACGAAGTTGCCCGGGTGACGCAGCCAGTGGCCCACGTTGTTCACCAGGACATCGATGCGGCCATGGCGCTCAAGTACTGCACGCGCCAAGCGGGCGACCTGGTCGCTGTCGCGGACGTCGGCGACAAACGCGACGGCTGAACCGCCGGACCCGCTGATTTCGTCGGCAGCCTGGTGAGCACTTTCAGGGTCGATATCTGCGATGACCACATGGGCGCCATGCTGTGCGAATAGCCGTGCGGTCGCGGCGCCGATACCGCCACCGCCGCCGGTCACGACCGCAACCCGGTCGGCGAGCAGTGCGCCGTTAATTGCTCCGTCGTCAATCCTCATATCACGGCTCCTCGGGGTGGGAGTGCGCTCAAATTCTTTGGGTGTATTCAACGTAATTAATGCCGCATTGCGGATCTACTTCTGGCGCAGCCAGGTTCGATATCGAGCAGCACCAGCCAGAAGGTAGGTTTGCGGCCATGTGGAGCTCGCTGCTGGTGTTGGCGCTCCCCATAGCGTTCGACCCGGTGCGTTTCGGCCTCAATCTTCTGCTGGTTTCCAGACCACGGCCCGCGCAGAACTTGCTCATGTACTGGATCGGCTGCGCGTTCGTCGGCCTTCTGTTGTTGCTGATCCCAATTTTGGTGCTGCATTTCACCCCGACGTTTTCGTCGTTCGTGCGCGACTTGGCCAACCCGGCCACCGCCGTCAGCGCCACTGTCCGCTACATCGAAATCGCCGCGGGTGTACTCGTGCTATCGATCGCCGCGCTGATGGCAGTGCGCTTTTTCGCGCGTTCGCACGCACAGCTGCCAAACCGAGGCGCCCGCACGTCGACCTTGGTAGCGGACTCCGATGAGCCGACTCCGATCTCGCGTCTGCTGACCCGCGCCAACGACGCATGGGAAAGCGGGGCCTCGTGGGTAGCACTGGCGGTCGGCGTCTGGGCCGGCCCTAACCCGGCGATGGTGGTATTCGGGCTCACCGCCATCCTGACCTCGGGAGCCGCGATCGGCGTGCAGGCCGCCGCCGCCGTCGTTTTCATTGTCGAGACGCTTGCGGTTGTCGAAATCGTGCTACTGAGCAATCTGGTGGCGCCCACCCAGACCGAAGCGATTTTGCGACGGCTACACAACTGGGCACGGTCCTATCGCCGGCAGATCCTGGTCGTCATGTTGACGTTGGTCGGCGTCGCACTGGTGGCTCAGGGAATGGGTGCTATCTAGCTGATGGCCCTGGTCGTGCGGTCGGGGCACTTCCGTTACCGCTGGTAGCGGAATAGAGTGGGCGAATGGCCAGCAGGCATCTCCGCACGTGTCCACTGTGTGAAGCGATGTGCGGTCTGGAGATTCACGTCGAAGGCGGCCCCAAAAACGGGAAAGTGACCAAGATCCGCGGCAACCCCGATGATGTCTGGAGCCACGGGCACCTCTGCCCGAAGGGCACCACGCTGGGCGCGTTGCACAACGATCCCGACCGCATCCGCCGACCCATGATCAAAGTCGGGGGCAGCTGGCAGGAGGTCAGCTGGGACGCGGCGTTTCGCCGCTGCACCGAGTTGCTCACGCCAGTGATCGAGAAGTACGGGATCGGCGCGGTCACCGCCTACACCGGCAACCCGCTGGCACATTCGTTTTCGCTGGCCCGCTATGCGGGGGTGCTGATGGGGATGTCCGGGATGCCGGTCACGTACTCGCCGGGAACCGTGGACCAATGGCCAAAGAACCTGTCGTCGCACCTGATGTACGGCCTCTGGTGGAACTTTCCGGTGCCCGACATCGAGCACACCGACCTGCTGGTGATCATGGGAGCCAATCCCGCCGCTTCGCAAGGATCACTGCTGGCCGCGCCGAACGTGATGGGGCTCATTGACGCGATCCGCAAGCGCGGCAAGGTGATCGTGATCGATCCGGTACGCACCCAGACCGCGGCGCGGGCCGATGAGTGGCTGCCGATTGTCCCGGGCACCGACGCGGCGCTGCTGCTGGCCGTTGCCTACACACTCTTCGATGAAGACCTCGTCGATCCGGGACCTTATGTCGACGACGTGGATGCGATGCGCCGAGTCGCCGCGGATTGGCCGCCCGAGAGGGTCAGCGCCGTCACCGGAATCGACGAGAACCGCATTCGACAGCTCGCCCGCGAACTCGCGGGGACGGAGCGATCTGTGGTCTATGGTCGAATTGGCCTGTGTAATCAGGAATTTGGCAGCCTAGCCAGCTGGCTGGTCGACGTGGTCAACATTTTGACCGGCCATTTCGACACACCCGGCGGGGCGATGTTCCCGAAGCCGGCCGCCTGGTCGATCACGACGCAGCCGCTGCCCGGCCTGGAGGGCGGCGTCGCCGAATTCGGCCGCTGGCACACACGGGTCCGCGGCGCGAAGGAGGTGCTAGGCCAGGCCCCGGTGTCGTGCATGGCCGAAGAGATCGCGACCCCGGGCGAGGGGCAGCTCAAGGCGCTGATCACGGTGGCCGGAAATCCGGTGTTGTCCACGCCCGGCGGCGACAAGCTCGACGAGGTACTGCCGATGCTGGAAGCGATGATCTCCGTTGATCTTTGGCTCAACGAGACGACGCGGCATGCCGACGTCATCCTGCCCGGGTTGTCGGCACTGGAACAACCTCACCACGATGACCTGATTCTGCTGTTCGCCATTCACAGCATCGCGAATTACTCGGCACCGGTGTTCGACCCGGGCGATCGCCCGCATGAGTGGGAGATCCTTATCCGGCTGACCGGATTGTGCACGGGCACGCCCGCCGAGGACGTCGACGTCGCCGCGATTGATGACGGCTATTTCGATTACCTGGCCTTCACTCAAGGACTCGACGGCGCGGAGATCCGCACGCTATACGACCACGGCGGCCCGGAGCGCATGCTCGACCTCACGCTGCGTACCGGGCCCTTCGGGGATCGGTACGGCCAGAATCCCGGCGGGCTCACGTTGGAGATGCTCAAGGCCAATCCCAACGGAATCGACTTCGGGCCGATGGTGCCGCAGCTGCCCGACCTGCTCGGCACTCCCGACAAGAAGATCCGCATCGCCCCGCAATACCTGCTCGATGACGTACCGCGGCTGGCCGAGCGGATGGAGAGACCGGCCGAGCCGCTGGTCCTGGTCAGCCGCAGGCATTTGCGATCAAACAACACGTGGATGCACAACGTCCCTGCGCTGATGAAGGGCAAGGACCGCTGCACGCTGCTGATCCACCCCGACGACGCGGCGCGATGCGGCGTCGCCGACGACGACGTTGTCACGGTGAAATCCGCCGCCGGCGAGATCAAAGTGCCGGTGGAGGTCACCGACGCGATCAAACCCGGCGTGGTATCGATGCCACACGGCTGGGGACACGGCAAGCCGGGAACCCGCATGTCGGTGGCCAACAACTCACCGGGCGCAAACACCAACGCGCTGTCCCCAGCGACGTTTATCGACGAGCCGTCGGGCAATGGTGCCCTCAATGGCATCCCGGTGACGATCATCGGGGATCAAGTTCGGTCTCGCTATTCCTCCCCGGAGAATCGCTCCCACGCGGACTGACGCGTGACGCCAAGGGCCGCACCGATCTTCGACCACGTAACGCCGCGGCGGCGAAGTTCCAGTACCCACGACCGCAGAGTGGTCTCGACTTGCTGAGCCACTACCGCCATCCGGGGAACATGGTCGAGCATCTGCTGGTCGCTCAGCGACTCCCACACGGGCAGCCGAAACTCATGCGGCTTATCCCGATACTGATCTATGACCGTTGCGGCCAACGCGACGCACCCGTTGCAAATGTGCACGCCAGGACCCGCAACCAGCTTGTCGACCTCGATATTCGACTTGCCGCAGAACGAGCACCAAAGGTACGCGGTCTGGGTAGTCGTCGAGCTCATCGCCACTCCTCGTGTCAGGATCGTCCTGACAAAGATATGGCGTCAGGCTCACCCTGACAAGGCGCCACGCGGAAGCGCTGGCCATATCATCTGCTTATGAGCGCCGTTCGGCTGGATACCGTGGGCTCGCCGGCATTCACCGCCGAGGAGTCGGCGCGCTACCGAGCGGCGGGCTGGTGGTCCGACGTGACCCTCTCCGACGCCGTACATCGCAACGCCGAGCAGTCGCCGGATCGAGCCGCCTATGTTGACCATCCCGGCGTGTCGCTGACGTGGCATGAATTCGACCTTGCCGCACGAACTCTGGCCGAGCAGCTGGCCGGCTTGGGCGTCACGCGTGGTGATCGGATCGCGGTATGGCACGGCGACTCGACTGCCATCCATGTGCTGTTCGTTGCAATCGAACGCTGCGGCGCCATTGTCGTCGGGATCGGCGCGCGCGCCGGCACCCGCGAAGTCGCGCAGCTGCTGCGCAGCGCGCAGCCGAAGATGCTGATCGCCGATCAGCAGCGCAGCGATGCCGCGGCCCAATCCGCAGCCGGCATGACCACGGAACTGTTGGTGCTGGGCGGTTTGTCGCTCGGCGTCGGCGCGAGGCCCGAGGCGCTCACGGTGGAATCGGCACTCGGACCAGACGACGTCTTCCTCATCAATTCCACCTCGGGCACCACTGGGTTGCCCAAGTGCGTCGCGCACACCCAAAACCGTTGGTACTACTTCCACCAGAAGGCCGTCGCCAACGGGCTGCTCACCCCCGACGACATCTTCTTGCCGGTCATCCCGATGCCGTTCGGCTTCGGGATATGGACCAGCCATACCACGCCGATCTACCTGGGTGCCACATCGGTGATCCTGGAACGCTTCACGACCACGGCAACGTGTGAGGCGATAGTCCAGCACCGGGCCACCGTATTGTGCTGTGTCAGTACACAACTGACGATGCTGATGGCCGACCCCGCCAGCCGGGATTACGACTTGAGCTCATTACGTGTCGTTTTCACCGGTGGCGAGGCACTGCCGTACCGGCCGGCCGCCGAGTTCGAGGAACTCACCGGCGCAGCGATCCTGCAGTTCTACGGCTCCAATGAAACCGGCCTGCTCAGTGGAACGACCGTCTACGACAAAGAGCAACGCAGACTCCGCACGACCGGCCGCATCGTTCCGGAAATGTCCGTTCGGCTCTTTGACGGCGACAACGACGTCACCGACACCGGCCGAGGCCAGCCCGCCTGCCGGGGTCCGGCAACCAGCCTCGGCTACCTCGGCGGTGTCGATCACGATCAATTGTTCACCCGCGACGGGTGGATGCGGATGGGCGACATCTGCGAAATCGACGCCGATGGCTATCTGAGCGTCACCGGCAGAACCTCCGATTTCATCCTGCGCGGCGGAAAGAACATCAGCGCAGCGCAGGTCGAGGATGCCGCCACCACCAACCCCGCGATCGCGGTGGCGGCAGCGGTCGCCATGCCCGACCCGGTGTTCGGTGAGAAGGTGTGCCTCTACGTCGAACTCGCCGACTCGGCGACGATCGACCTGCCCGAACTCGTCGAGTATTTGTTGGCACGGGGCACCTCCAAAGAGCTGCTCCCGGAACGACTGATTGTCATCGATGAACTACCCCGATCGTCCGGCGGAAAAATCGCCAAAGGCAGGCTCCGTGACGACATTCGGGCCAGGATGGAGGCCAACCATGAACGCTCGTAACCCACGGCGAGGCGGCCTGGAGGTGTGGTCGCCCTCGGTGGTACCCCCGATCGGCGTTGAGCTATCGCAAGAGCAGGCGCTCGCTGTGGCGTTCCGGCACCTGGCCGCGATCGGTTTCGCGGAGAACATGGCCGGACACATCACCTGGCAGCCTGACGGGCACACCGAAATGCTGGTCAACCCGTGGGGACTGTGGTGGCAGGAACTGACCGCATCCGACATCTGCATGGTGGATAGCGAAGCCCGGGTGGTCCGGGGTCGTTGGGATGTCACACCGGCGATCCATATCCATACCGAACTGCACCGCGTCCGCGCCGACGCACGAGTGGTCATCCACAACCATCCCTATAACGTATGCGTGCTCGCCGCGATGGGCAGGCTGCCCGAGCTGGTTCATCAGACCGGATCGCTTTTTCTGGATGATTTGTGTCTGGTCGATACCTACGACGGCGAGGTCGACAGCCCGTCCCGCGCAGCCGATCTCGCGGCCCGCATTGGCGGAGCGAACCTGACCATTTTGGCAAACCACGGTGTCATCACGACCGGGCGCAACCTGGCCGAGGCCGTCTACCGAGCCGCGTCGATCGAGCGGGTCTGCAAGCTCGCCTACGACGTCATGCTTACCGGCAAGGACCCGGTGGCGATGAACTGGTCGGACATGGCGGGCATGCAACGGTCGCTGATCGAACGCGCCGCCGATGTCTACTGGGCAGGCGCAGCCCGGATGACCATCAAAGCCGATCCCGATGTGCTCACCTGAACGGGTCCTCGTTCGCCCAGTGTGCACTCAGGGCGGCGACACGCCGACCGGCTTCGCCACCACCGCACACTCGAAGCCTTCATCGCACACTGGATGCGATGCCGTGCAAGGAGATTGCCGACCATGAAATCAATCGACGAGCTGGCCGCCAACCCGAACTTCACCACCGCGAAAACCGGCGAAGATCGCTCCGTCACCTTTTTGCCGGACCCGCCGCGGGCGCACCGCCGCTACACGGTGATCTCCGTCGACGATCACATTGTCGAACCCCCCGACACCTTCACCGGGCGTCTGCCACGCAGATTCGCCGAACGCGCACCCAAGGTTGTGGACACCGGCGACGGCGGACAAACCTGGGTCTACGACGATCAGGAACTGCCCAATGTCGGCTTCAACGCAGTGGTCGGGCGGCCGGTGTCGGAGTACGGATTCGAGCCGGTTCGGTTTGACGAAATGCGCCGCGGCGCATGGGATATCCACCATCGCATCAAAGACATGGACCTCAACGGCATCTACGCCTCGCTCAACTTTCCCTCGTTTCTGCCGGGGTTCGCCGGCCAGCGACTGCAGCAGGTGACCGACGATCGCGACCTGGCGTTGGCCTGCGTGCGTGCGTGGAATGACTGGCACCACGAGGTTTGGGCGGGTTCCTATCCTGATCGCATCATTGCGTGCCAGTTGCCCTGGCTGCTGGATCCCGAACTCGGCGCCAAGATGATCTATGAGAATGCCGAGCGCGGCTTTCACGCCGTCACGTTCAGCGAGAACCCGGCGATGCTCGGCTTGCCGAGTATTCACTCCGGACACTGGGATCCGATGATGGCGGCGTGCGCCGAAACAGAAACCGTCGTCAACCTTCATATCGGATCGTCGGGTTCGTCGCCGTCCACCACCGACGACGCGCCACCGGACGTGCAGGGCGTGCTGTTCTTCGCCTACGCCATCTCGGCAGCGGTCGACTGGTTGTACTCCGGGCTACCCAGTAAATTCCCGCATCTGAAGATTTGTCTATCGGAAGGTGGCATCGGCTGGGTCGCGGGGTTGCTGGATCGCCTCGACCACATGCTCAGCTACCACGCGATGTATGGGACCTGGGCGTCATTGGGGGAGAGCCTCACTCCTGCAGAGGTTTTCACGCGCAACTTCTGGTTCTGCGCGGTCGAAGACAAGTCGTCATTCGTGCAGCACGACCGCATTGGCGTGGACAACATCATGGTGGAAGCTGATTACCCGCATTGCGACTCCACCTGGCCGCACACCCAACAGAAGATCCACGAACAAATCGGCGATCTTCCGCGGGACGTGATCCGCAAGATCACCTGGGAGAATGCTTCGCGGCTGTATCGCCATTCGGTTCCGCCCGACGTGCAACGGGATCCAGAGGCGTTTTGATGACTTCGATGCACGTGGAGAGCCTGCGCCGCTACCCGGTGAAATCGATGCTCGGCGAGGTTGTGCCATCGATGGTTGTCGACCAAGGTGGCGCGTCGGGGGACCGGCGGCTGGCCCTTGTTGACGCGGAGACCAACCGGGTGGCCAGCGCCAAGCAGCCGCGGTTATGGCGCAAACTTTTACAGTTCACCGCCAGCGGGGACGCCGGCCAGGTAGTGATCCGGCTGCCCGATGGCGCGAGCATCGCGGCCGCCGACCCCGGCATCGATGACGTCCTCTCGAAGTTGGTGGGACGCTCGGTCAGCTTGGTCGGCGCACGGCCACAGGGCGCGACCCTGGAACGGCCCGACCCCGAGACGGTGTTGGAGCTGGGCGAAGATGCCGAGGTCGCCGGCCAGCTCCTCGAGATCGCCCAAGCAACGCCCGGAGAATCGTTCACCGACCTTGCACCGCTGCATGCGATCACGACGGCCACCGTTGAGCACATCGGCACCGAGGCGCTGCGGTATCGACCCAACATCGTGATCACCACCCCGTCGGGCTACCCACCCTATGCGGAAAACGATTGGGTTGGCAGGGATCTGACCGTCGGCGAGACACGGATGCATGTTTTGAAACCAACGTCACGGTGTGCGTTGCCCACGCTTGAGCACGGCGCGCTACCGCGGGCACCTCACGCACTTCGCACTCCGGCCGCCGAAAACCGGCTGCAATCACCGGGATCCGGCCCGGTACCCTGCGCTGGGGTCTACCTGACGGTACTGGTGGCAGGCACCATCCACACCGGCGATCCGGTGAACCTGCAGTAGACTCCGCGGCCATGACCGTACCTCACTCATCACTGGCGGGTCGGCGCATCCTTATCACCGGCGGTGCCACCGGTATCGGTGCAGCCGCGGTGCGGGTGCTGCACGACGCGGGCGCGCGTGTGGTCGCGACGTACCACCGCACCGCTCCCACCGACGACATCGCCCCGGTCACCTGGCTGCAATGCGATGTCCGCGATCCCGAGGCGGTTGAAGCGGCATTTGGTGGCGTTGTGCAGGAACTCGGCGGGCTGGATGTGCTGGTGAACGCCGCCGGTTTGTGGCAGGCGGGAGTGCCCGGACATATCAGCAGCGACGAAATCGACTTCCTGTTGGCAACTAATGTCAAAGGAACGATTCTCACCAATCAGGCGGCGCATGCCGTAATGCGCGGCAGCGGTGGGCAGATCATCAACTTCGGGTCCTCCGAGGCGGTTATGGGCAGCCCGATCGCCGCGGTGTACTCCGCCACCAAGGGCGCCGTCCAAGCCTGGACCCGGTCGGCGGCCAAAGCCTGGGGAGCGGACCGGGTCACCGTCAATGCGCTGGCACCCGCAGTTCAAACCCCAGGCGCCAACCGGTTCCGAGAATTCCTGGGCCCCGATGCCGCGGCATTCCTCGATCAGCAGATGATGTTGTCAATTCCGCTCGGCGGCAAGCTCGGTGACCCGGCACGTGATCTGGGTCCGGTGTTGGTTTTTCTCGCAGGCGAGGGCGCCAGATTTATCACCGGGCAGCTGATCCCGGTGGACGGCGGCCTCGCCATGGTCGGCGGCTGAGCGGGCCGGCCCGATGGATCGCCTCGGTGTCGAGATGCTCTGTGTGTTCGGCATGCCGCCGGTCGAATACGTCCACCTTGTTGCCGATTTGGGTTGCCGCTACATCACCACCGGAATGGTCGGTTTCGCGCCGTTGAAAGCGCTTGGCTATAAGCCGTTTTCGTTACGCGACGATGCCCGACTGCGCAGGGATCTCCTTGCGGCGATGGACGAGCGAGGCGTGTCGATCTCATTGGGGGAAGGCCTGCTCATCGCACCGGGGGTCGACGTTCGTATGCAGCCGATTTGGACATCATGGCGCAACTGCGAATCCCGCGGATCAACACGGTCAGCTTAGAGCCGGACCGGGCCCGCACCTTCGACGAACTCGCCGTGCTTACTGACTTGGCCGCCGAACGGGGCATCTTGACCAGCGTCGAGCCCGTTCCCGGGCTCGCCATCGCTGACCTATCGGCGGCGATGGCCGCCGTCGAACATGTCGGCCGCGACGAGATCAGCCTGCTGATTGACACGATGCATGTCGCCCGCTCGGGTGCCGGGCCGGACGACCTTCGATCGCTGCCCGCCGAGCGGATCGGGCATATGCAGCTGTGCGACGTCCCGTTGCGGTCCACCAAGGAGCACCACTACGCCGAGGAAGCGATGTATCACCGGCTGGCGCCAGGCGATGGCGAGTTGCCGCTGGCTGAAATGCTGGCGGCGCTGCCCCGTGATTGCGTGGTGGGCCTAGAGGTGCCGATGCGTTCGCGCGCGGAAGCGGGCGTCAGCGCCTACGACCGGATACGTCCATGCGTAACGAGCGCGCGGGCGCTGCT
>NZ_JBATXN010000180.1:0-2007 GCF_049673265.1 Mycobacterium sp.
CAGCCATTTCGAGAGCCACTCACCGCCGCCGGTGATGTTTTCAGCCAATTCCAGGCCACGGCGAAAGCGGCGGCCAACGAAATCGATGCCGGGACATTCACTCTCGACGATCGGATCAAGGCGATGCACCGCCTTTTCGCACTGTCCGTGCAGGGCTGGGCGGGGCTGGTTCAGGCAGCCGTGTCCGGGCCGCACTTTGGGCTGAAAGGGGATTCGGCGCCGACGCCGTCGGATCCGATAACGGTGAAAGCCGATCCCACCTACCCGCGCTATCTCGAGGTCGCCACTTCCTTCGTACAGGTCGGTGATAACACCGTGCAGATCCCGGACCAGCAGATCGAGTTCATCCCCCACGTGCTGAAGGCGGGGGAGACACAATTCCAAATGGCGGTCAAGGATCCGAGTCTGGGCGGTCGCTCGTACTCCGGATCGGTTCGGCTGACCACCGTGACTCCTGCGGGCACTCCGTCCAGCGCGGAGACCGTGACGATCAACGACGTCGAGCTGTGAACGGCCGTACGCCTGCACCGACCATTGACGAACTGCTTGACCGGGCAGTACAAGCGATCAATCGCGGCGACCGCGCCACAGCGGACGCACTCGCCGGCCAGGTGCTAGCCGTCGATGCGAGCAACCTCGACGCCGGGGAGTTACTCGCCGCTCCCGCCGCCGGGGGAGCAATTCGCCGGCTGACAATCATGTTCGCCGACCTGGTGGACTCCACGGCGTTGTCGACCCGCACCGAACCGGAGACGTACCGCACCGTTGTCGGGCATTACCGAGACGAGGTGCTGCGCGTCGTCAATCGCTACGAGGGTCATGTCGGATCGACCAAGGGTGACGGATTGCTCGCGGTGTTCGGTCATCCGATACCCCACGAGGACGACATCATTCGGGCAGTACGCGCGGGACTTGACATCACGAGCGCTGTGGCCGCGCTCAGCCAACGGGTGTGCCAGCGATTCGGTTTCGACATCGATGTTCGGGTCGGCGTTCACCGCGGCTTGGTCTACCTAGACACCGCGCAGGACGACGTCTACGGGCTGGGGGCCAACCTCGCAGCTCGCATGTGCAGCTTGGCCGAGCCCGGCACGGTCGCGGTATCCGAGGCAGTCGCGAGGCTCGTCCGGGAGAGTTTTTGCCTGGAAGAGCGAGAACCCCAGCCCGTCAAGGGTGTTGACGATCCGGTTGCCTACTTTCGAGCAATCGGCGAGCTCGATCCGACAAGGCACGCGCTCGGCTCACTGATCGGTCGTCAACGCGAGGTCGAGTACCTGCAGACCGCCTGGTCTCGAGCCCTGGCCGGCACGCTGACAACACCCGGTGTGGTTTTCCTGGGTGAGGGCGGAATCGGCAAGAGTCGGCTGGCCGCCGCGGCCATCGCGAAGGCCGCTGGGTACGACGCGGTTGTGCTGGAGTTGTTCGGGTCGCCGTTCCACACTGACGTCGGTTTGCGTCCGGTGCGCAGGTTGCTGGAACGACGCTGCGACATCGGGCGCACATCCGATCCCGCTGAGCGGCTAGCGAAGCTAGAGGCGGAAATAGTTGCGCGCCAACTGGATCCGGCCGAGATGATTCCGCTGTTAGCGCCAGTGCTGGCCATCGCCCCGACGGCCGGATACGAGCCGGTCCCGATCGAAGGGAGCCCACTGCACGAACGCATTGCGTGCGCCGTCTACGAGTACTTGTTGGCTTGCTTCGGCGATGGACCTGGCCTGGTGGTGATCGAAGACCTGCACTGGTTCGATCCCGACACCATCGAGATAGTCAACAAACTGCTGTGTGCGGACTCCGGTCGGCTGCTGGTCGTTGTCACCGGACGCGAAGGTGTTTCGTTGCCGGACCTGGTTCAGGTCTTCGAATTACGACCGCTCACCGGCGAGCAGGCCGAAGAGCTGATCTTCTCGCTTGATCCCGCGATGTCGCTGGATGCCAGACGGGAGGTGCGTCGCCGCTGCGACGGCATACCGCTCTACATCGAAGAGGTCGTGGCCAAAATCAAGGACC
>NZ_JBATXN010000181.1:0-11705 GCF_049673265.1 Mycobacterium sp.
GTGTCAGCAGATCGTCAACGACTTGCTCGACAAGGCCACGGGCAAGACCCGCATGGATGTTGTCGACGAGTTCGCCTATCCGCTGCCGGTCAACGTGATCTGCCGGATCGTCGGCGTGCCGATCGAGGACGAGCCACAGTTTCACCCTTGGATAGCCGACGCGATCACCGGCCTCTTCGACCTCGGGCCCGACATCGCCACCGAGGAGGGCCAGGCCCGGCGGGCCACAGGTGAAGCGGCCAACATTGCCTTCAAGAAATACATCATCGGGCTGGTCGAGAAAGCCGAGAAATCGCCTGGCCCGGGTATGATTTCGCAGTTGGTCCACGATGACGGACCGGATGGACGAATGTCGCCGAGTGCGATCGTCAACAACATCATGCTGCTGTTTGCCGCCGGCCATGATTCGACGGTCAATCTGATCTCCCACTGCGTTCTGACCGTGCTCCGCAACCCCGAATCGATCGAGTTATTGTGCAGCAGGCCGGAATTGATTCCCGGCGCTATCGAGGAAGTGCTGCGGCTGCAGTCGTCGGTGCAGTTCTTCCCGACTCGATCGGCGTTGGCCGACATCGAGATTGCCGGCACAACGATCCCGCGAGGATCACCCATTTATCTGATGTACGCTGCGGCCAACCGAGATCCGCGCCGCTTCCCCGACCCCAACACGTTCGACCCCCAACGCGCCAACAACGAGCATGTCGGCTGGGGGCGCGGCATTCACGTCTGTTTCGGCGGTCCGCTGGCGCGGCTGGAAGTCAACACCGCTTTCGCGGCTTTCCTTCGCCGGGTAGAAAACCCGCGGCTGGTCGAGGACCCGCCGCCTTACCGCATCAGCCAGGTGTTCCGCGGCCCGCGGCATCTGCTCGTCGATTACGACGGGATCAGCCCCGATCGACGGTGACGAGCATCTTGAACGTCCGCGAGCCGTCGCCGGCCGTGGTGGTGAGAACGAGCGGGTAGTACCCGTCGGTGACCGACTGCGCGACTTTGATGGTGACGGAAGCGCTGGCCGATCCGTCCGCGGCGAACTTCCCGGATACCTTTCCCGCCGTGATTCCGCGGTTGTCGGAGGCGCCGGTGATCGTGTAGCCGTCGGGCCCATCGATCATCCGTTGGGCAGCGAGCGTCACGTTGACCGTGCCTCCGGGCGCGATGTTGACGATGTCGGGTGAAACGTTGACGGTCACCGTCGAGCTGCCTGCACCGAATGATGGCGGCGCGGACGAGTCGCGAGCGCCCCAACCCTTGTTGGGTCGAGGTGAAAGCGAGAACGCTAAGTCGCCGCCGGTTTGGATGATTGAATCCGGTAGATAGGTCTGATCGGTGGGCCGGCCGTCGATGTGCAGGCTTTTGATGTAGCGCATCCGGTTGGGTCCGGATGCGCCCGGCGCGGAGATCTTGATGAATTTGTTGGCGGGCAGCTCGATCACGACGCGATCGAAAAGCGGTGTGTTCACGGTGAGTATCGACGTTCCCGGCGTGCTCGGGTAGAGGCCGAGCGCGGCCCAGACGTACCAGCTGGACATCGCGCCCAGGTCGTCGTTGCCCGGCTCGCCATCGGGTGTGGGAGAGAACAAGTCGCTGCGCACCCGGTCGACGACCTGTTGGGTTTTCCAGGGTTGACCGATGTAGTTGTACAGCCACGGCACCTCGAAACCCGGCTCGTTGCCGGCCCACAGCTGGGGCTCTTCGGGGCCGACGTTGAGCTGCTTGGTGAAGCGGTCGAGCCGGTCTCCCACCGCTTTTCGCCCGCCGAGCGCGGTCACCAGGCCGGCGATGTTCTGCGGCACGTACCAGACGTATTGTTCGGCGTTGCCCTCGTCGAAGCCGAGCTGGCTGAAGCAGCCCTGCGCGGGCTCGGCGACCCCGGGCCCGTCGGGAAAGAAACCCATCGCATCACGCGGCGAGATGTAGTGGGTGGTGGGGTTGAACAGATTCTGCCAGTACTGGGCCCGGTTCTGGAATTCGGCAGCGGTCGCGGAATCGCCTAACGCGTCGGCGAATCGGGAGATGGTGAAGTCGTCGACCGACCACTCCAACGTGATCGAGGCGCCTGGGACCGCGCCGCCGCTGCAGGAGTCCGCGTTCAGCGGCAGATAGCCGCGCCGAAGGTAGGTGGCGATTCCGGGCCGCTCGACGTAGCCGTTGAGGCCGACGCCGCCCTCGGTGGCGGCCGTAATCATGTAACGCAGCGCCGTGTCAACGTCAAAATCCTTGGCGCCAAAGGCATAAAAGTTCACCATCAACGGCACGACGCTGTCCCCGGTCATCTCCGCGGTCGCGGTATTGGCCAGCGCCCACCGCGGAAACGACCCACTTTGCTCGGCGTCGTTCACCAGCGACTGGGCCATGTCGCTGGCCTGTTCTCCGAACAGCAATCCGTGCAGGGAGGCAAGCCCGCGGTAGGTGTCCCAGTCGGAGAAGTTGGTGTACTGGGTGTGCCCGGGGGCCAGCGTGTGAATGTCGCCGTCGAAGCCGATATAGCGGCCGTCGACGTCGTTAAAGGTGTTGGGGTTCAACAGCGAATGGTAGAGCGCGGTGTAGAAGGTCGCGGTGTCGCCGTCATCGGCGCTGGCGATCGCGATGCGAGACAGCTTGGCGTTCCACTCCTTCGCCGCGGCGGCCCGGACGTCGTCGAAACTTCCGTCGCCTTCGGCGGCGAGGTTGGCGCGCGCACCGTCGAGGCTGACGTAGGACAGCGCAGTGCGCACCTCGACGCGCGAGCCCGCCGGGAAGCCGACGTATCCCCCGCTGGACCCGGTGTAACTCGAATATGCGCTGCGGGTGTCGGCGAAGACCGAGTAGCCGTCCCAGGTGCCGTAGGACGTGAACGGCCGGCTGAACTTCATCACGAAGTACACCGTGTAGACGTTGTCCTTACCGCAGAAGCCGCCGCTGGTCGCCGATCCGGAAATCGTCGTGTTGTCCTTGCCGATGTGGATGTTCGCGGCGGAGGTACCCCCAAGCGACGCACCGGAATTCAGATATAGCAGTGCGGGATGGCCGTTGTCGGGGTAGCTGAACCGGCCCACCCCGGTGTGGGTGGTGGCGGTAAGTTCCGCGGCTACTTTGGTTGCGGGGAACCGCACGGTGTAGTAGCCCGGCATGCCGACCTCGGTGTCGTCGTGGGCAATCTCCTCGGTCGCGTCCCATGGCTCGGAGCCGATCGCGGTGGTGGTCGGCAACATCGAGATGTCACCGAACGCCGCACACCCCACCGAGGCGTGCGTCATGCTGAATCCGGTGGCCTGCCGGTTGTCGTGGTCGTAGCCCGCGTAGTTGTTAGCGGTGTCCGGCGAGTACTGCACCATCCCGAACGGTACCGAGGCACCGGGGAAGTTGTTGATCTCCCCCACCCGCTGGCCGCCTGTGCCGGTGCCGATCAGCGTGTTGACGTGATCGACCGGATTCGTGACGAACGCAGGCGGATCGTAGGAGGTAGGTACCGCGCTGGCCAGCATCACGGTGACCAGCAGGACCGCCCCTAACAGGGCGGCGAGGCGCCTCCTCGACCTCACCTCTCAAGCTTGACGTAACCGCACCCTGGATGCGCGGCAACATGCCGCACCGGATTTCTTCATGTAAGCATCGTGGCGGACGATTCAGTCCGATCCCACCGGCGCCGTTCTCGGCTTGAGGATCAGGCTGGTCACTACGGCGCCGATACCGATGGCGACGCAGATCCACAAGGCCGAGTGGTAGGACGCCGCGGTTCCCGCCCCGACAACCGTTCCGGCCCAGGCAAATCCGAGCGAGCCACCGATGCCGTACGCGGCATTGCTGATACCCGGCAGGGACCCCGGCTCATCCTTAGGTGCCTGGATGACGCCCAGTGCCATCATCGGGGTGAGCGCCACACCCATGGCTGCCCTGCCCAAACCGGCGATGCCGTAGGCCAATCCGATTGCGTGGCTGGCTTTTCGGCAGGCAGGGGATTGGTCAGCACGCTTACCGACACCGGAATCAGGGCGGCGGCCAGTCCTTAAGCCGCCCGGAAGATGATGACCATCGGCGCCGACGGTGCGATCGCGCAGAACACCGACGCAATGCCGAACAACGCGATCCCGACGAGCAGTGTGCGGCGACGCCCGCGAGTATCCAGCCCGGGTGTGACCGGTGCGCGGCGAGTTCACGAATAGAAGATAAGGCCCGAAGACTTCCGCCGACTGCAAATCGGTGAGCCTAAGACTCAAAGGATTATCAAGTGAACGCCGTGGGTACGCGGGGTGCAAAGTTCTACGGGTTGCTGAGGGAGACCAGTTATGACCAGGTCGACTCTGCGCGCTGTGGTGTTGTTAATCGTCACGGCCGCACTGTCGGTGTGGGTGTACGACCGATCGTTGACTGGCCAACCATCACTGGTCAGGGCGACAGCGGCTCCGCCGAGCGCATCTGACCCGCAGATGCGCGTGCAGCTCCGGGCATGGCTCACCGACTCCGAGCCGATGATTGATGCTCTGGTCATCGCGCGCAACAACATCACCGCCGCTGCGGGCCGGCGGGACGTCGTCGCCACGAGCGCAGCCTGCCGTACCGCCAGCGGCGCGGTCGCCGATCTGCGGCGACGGATGCCGAGCCCGGATCCAATGCTGAATAGTCAGTTCCTGCAGGCAATTAGCGACTACGACGTCGGGCTTCCGTCGTGCATGTCAGGTGGCGGTATGCAGCAAGCGGCGATCTACATCACTGCGGCAGACGCCGCCATGCATGCGGCATTCGACATCCTCGGGCACGTTCCCGGCTGCGAGCCCGGGGAAAAGGGCGTGCTGATCGTCTAGCGGGATCAGTGCGTCCGGACGATCAGCACATCGATCTTGGCCCTGGTGGCCACGGCCCCGGGGATCGAGAACACCCGCCCGATGATCGCGGATCGCGCGTCCAGCCCGACGTTGCCGACTACCAGCAGATCGGCCCCGACCTCCTCGGCGAGGTCCACCAGCGCATGTACCGGAGCACCCTTGATCGGGCGATCCTCGATGTTCTTCGCCCCGGCCGCCTTCGCTCGGTCGCGGGCGTCATGCAAGATGTCGTAGATCGGCGCGTTCCCGGAAACCTTGTAGGCCTCGTCCCCGAGGGCGTCGGCCGCGCGCGAATCTTCCTTTTGGGGGTAGTAACCCGTTGCGATGATCAGCTTCGCGTTGGACTCGGCGGCAATCTCGCCCGCGCGCTCGACCGCGCGCAATGACGACTCCGAGCCATCGGTGCCGACCACCAGAGTCTGATAGGCGGTCATTTACCCTCCGCAGCGTCGTTTGCAATGGCTATTGGAGACAGTAGCCCGCCAAGTCACCAGGGCCGGAAAATTCGCGAAATGGCTCACTGCCAGATCCGGACGCTGGCGAAATTGGCCATAGCCAGCGCGAACTGTGTATACGGTCTTCATAGCGGTCGAAGACCTCCCATTCGGCAGGCCTTAGGCGGGACGACCGCCGTCCACGAAGACGGGGACGACCTCGCTCAGGAGGTACGAGATGTTAAACCGCGTAACGGTCCATGACAGCCGGCTCTCTCAAGAACGCGAGCAGGATGCCGAGCTGTTGAAAAAATCGGGTGCGCACAAGCTCGTCATCACCGACCGCGAAGGCAACTGCTTAGCGTTCGTATTGGCTTGGGACAGCGTCGACTATGACGCTGAGACCGACACCTATGTGTGCGTCGCCGATAGCGATGGCAGCGAACTGATGACGGTGTTCACCGCCGGTGAGATCAAGTCGGAACCCGGCACGAACATGTATGTCGTCACCGCGCCCGATCAGTTCCGTGGCTCAAGGACATTGCAGGCCCTGTAAGCGGTTGCCAGGCCTGCGGGTCTAGCCAGCGTTGGCCCGTGTGTGTCAATCCGTCGCGTCCGTTACCGCGGCGAGGCACTCGCGCACCACCGAGACGATGTCCGTGGAAGGGTTCGCCCACTTGCTCAATCCCAAGCGGTCCAGCAGCAGCCCGCCGAGGAACACGTCGACGAAAGCGGCCCCGACTTGTTCCGGTGTTCGCGACCCGACGGGGTCGAACCAGACCCACATCCACTGCAGCGATCCCCACAGCTGCAGTGCCGCCAATTCGGCGTCCACACTTCGAAATACGCCGCTTTTTATCCCATTGCGGATCTCGTCAATCGTGAGCGTTTGCAGTTGATGGCGCAACTTACGCACTTGCTGCATCGCCGGGTCGTCGGACAGCTGAACGACCTCGCGCTGACTTGCCACCGTCGCGTTGCGAGCGATCACCTGTAGCAGTGCGGAGGTATAAATCGTCGCGGCGATGCGTTCATGCAGCGAGGCCAGGCGCTCCCACACCATCCGCAGCGCATCGCGCTGGCAGGCCAGGTGGGTTTCCTCAAGCTCTCGCAACATCTGCGCCTTGGTTCCAAAGTGATGAACGATGGTGCCCTTAGACATGCCAAGCTCGCCGGCGATATCCCCGAGGTTTGTTCTGTCGTAGCCCCGTTCGGCGACATAGCGGACAAACGCATCGAGAATCTCGGTACGTCTGCCGGGCGATCGGGGCATCGCAACCCTCCGAAGTAACTAACCGTACGGACGGTCTATCATACGTCGGGCGAGCAGTATCCCCTAGCCGGAGGTTCCTGGCGCACCATTACTCCCAACTTGGTCAAAATCCCAGCTCAGACCGAGATAGCTGGCCGCCCGACAAGGATCTCCGGGTGACCCGCCCGCAACAGTTTTCCATTATTGACTGTACGGACGGTCGAATGCAATAGTGAGGGCGTGACGCAAACGAGGGCGACACAGAGCCGGCGGCCGGGCACCGAGACTCCCGGCTGGGAGGACACGCGAACCTCGAAAGACGTTCTCGTGACATGCTTTTCGCAGCGTCCCAACCTCGATGCGAAGCCGCGCCCATGACTACTGCGCCGCTGATTACCGGCAAATTACGCGACCAACTCCGACCGGGCGCGGAAGTGGTCGGTGGGTTCTTCCGGATGTGCTCGCTGACCGGTAAAGCCCTGCTGCAGCCGTTCGAATGGCGCGAGTTCATCGGAAATGGCTGGTTCCTCATGCGAGTGTCGCTGCTACCCACGATCGCGGTGGCCATCCCGGAAACCGTCTTGCTCATCTTCACGCTCAACATCCTGTTGGCCGAGTTCGGCGCCGCCGATGTGTCGGGTGCCGGCGCCGGGATCGGCGCAGTCACCCAGCTCGGCCCGATCGTGACGGTCCTGGTGGTCGCCGGCGCAGGGGCTACCGCCATCTGCGCCGACCTCGGCGCCCGCACCATCCGCGAGGAGATCGATGCGCTCGAGGTGCTCGGCATAGACCCAATCCGCCGACTGGTGGTGCCGCGTGTCGTCGCGTCGATCGCGGTCGCCGTGCTGCTCAACGGCCTGGTGATCGCGGTCGGCCTGGGCGGCGGCTACCTGTTCAGCGTGTACCTGCAGAACGTCTCGAGCGGTGCTTACCTCTCCACGCTGACAGTGCTGACCGGTCTGCCCGAAGTGGTGATCGCGATGATCAAGGCCGCGATGTTCGGTCTGATCGCCGGCCTGGTCGGGTGCTACCGCGGGCTGACCGTCCGCGGCGGATCCAAAGGCCTGGGCACTGCCGTCAACGAGACGGTGGTGCTGTGCTTCATCGCGCTGTTCGCGGTCAACGCGGTGATGACGACGATCGGTGTCCGGTTCGGAACGGGGCACTGACATGGCTACCGCCACCCTGCACAGCTACCCGCGGGCAGCCGCCACCCTGCGTCGATACCGCGCCGCGCCGGCCGGGCAACTGACCGAGCTCGGGAAGATCATCTGGTTCGCTCTGACCACCGTCGGGCTGATCCCCCTTGCTTTGCGTCGCTACAACAAAGAACTCGTACGGATGATCGCCCAGATGGGGATGGGTACCGGCGCGATGGCCGTGGCCGGTGGCACCGCGGCCATCGTCGGGTTCATCACGCTGTCCGCAGGCTCACTGGTCGCCATCCAGGGCTTCGCGTCGCTGGGCAACATCGGTGTCGAGGCATTCACCGGCTTTTTGGCCGCGATGGTCAATGTGCGGTTTGTCGCGCCGGTGGCCTGTGGTCAGGCACTGGCAGCCACGGTCGGCGCCGGCGCCACCGCCGAATTGGGCGCCATGCGCATCAGCGAAGAGATCGACGCACTCGAGGTAATGGGCATCCGATCGATCGCCTACCTGGCATCCACCCGGGTGGTCGCGGGCTTCATCGTCATCATCCCGTTGTACGGGTTGGCGATCACCCTGGCTTTCCTGTCCGCACAAGCCACCACGGTGTTGTTCTACGGGCAGTCCGTCGGCACGTACAACCACTACTTCCACACATTCCTGCGCCTCAACGACGTCGGTTGGTCGTTCGCCGAAGTGATCCTCGTTGCGATGGTCGTGATGACCACCCACTGCTACTACGGCTACAACGCCAGCGGCGGCCCGGTCGGCGTCGGCGAAGCGGTCGGACGGTCGATGCGGCTGTCGCTGATCACGATCGTTGTCGTGGTCGTGCTGACCGCGATGGCGGTCTACGGCAAAAACCCGAACTTCAACCTCACGGTGTAGACGTGATGACGGCGCCGCGCGGGAAAGTCAACGCGATACGTATCCCGTGGTACAAGACGACCGCCCTGGTGTTCCTGTTGGTCAGCGCAGTGGTGTTGACGTTCTGGTGGTTTCAGTTTCGCGGAGACCTCACGCCCAAGACGCGCTTGACGATGGTGGCTGCCCGGTCGGGTTTGGTGATGGATCCGGGCTCGAAGATCACCTACAACGGTGTCGAGATCGGCCGGGTGGCAGGCATTTCCGAAATTCAGCGCGACGGCAAGCCAGCGGCCAAAATCGACTTGGAGGTGGATCCGAAGTACATCAGGTTCATTCCGGCGAATGTGGACGCCGACATCAAAGGCACAACGGTATTCGGCAACAAGTATGTGGCGTTGACATCGCCGAAAAAGCCTGCTGCACAGCGTATTACCCCGCAGCACCTGATCGATGCGAGGTCGGTGACGACCGAGTTCAATACACTGTTCGAGACGCTTACCTCCATTGCGGAGAAGGTCGATCCCGTCAAGCTGAACCTGACGCTGGCGGCGGCCGCCGAGGCATTAAGCGGGTTGGGCGACAAGTTCGGGCAGTCGATCGTCAATGGCAACGCCATCCTCGACGACGTCAATCCGCGAATGCCGCGGATCCGGCACGACATTCAACAGCTGGCCGCACTCGCCGACACCTACGCCGACGCCGCACCGGATCTGTTCGACTCCCTCAACAATGCGGTGATCACGGCGCGCACGCTTCATCGGCAGGAAGCCGACCTGGATGCCGCGTTGCTGGCCGCGACCGGACTGGGCAATACCGGCGAAGACATCTTCGCCCGCGGCGGACCTTACCTGGAGCGGGGCATCGCCGATCTCTTGCCGACCGCCCAGCTGCTGGACACCTATAGTCCCGAACTCTTTTGCACCATCCGCAATTACTACAACACCGAACCCATGGGGGCCGCAACGGTGGGCACCGGCAATGGCTATGCGCTGAGAACCATGACGGAGCTGATGTCCGGGCTGGGCGGCATACTCACCCTTCCGGGTTTGGCCGGCACGGTGGCCTCCATGGGACTGCTCCAACTCGCCGGACTGGTCGGCGGGGCACCGAATCCCTATGTCTATCCAGACAATTTGCCGCGGGTGAATGCTCGGGGCGGCCCGGGCGGTGCGCCGGGTTGCTGGCAACCCATTACCCGTGATCTGTGGCCAGCGCCGGCTCTGGTGATGGACACCGGCGCCAGTCTGGCGCCGTACAACCACGTCGATACCGGCTCACCGTACGCAATCGAGTACGTCTGGGGCCGCCAAGTCGGGGACAACACGATCAACCCATGAAAACCAGCGCAAGCAACGCCATCAAGCTCGGCATCGTCTCACTGGTGCTGCTGCTGATCACCGTGTCCATCATCGTGGTGTTCGGTCAGATGCGGTTCAACAGCACCAACTCCTACTCGGCGGAGTTCAGCAATGGCAGCGGCCTGCGCAACGGTCAGTTCGTCCGCGCCTACGGCGTAGAGATCGGCAAGGTCAAAAAGGTACAGCTGGTCGATGCCGGTAGGCGGGTGAAGGTGGACTTCGATGTCGACCGCTCGGTACAGCTGTATCAGTCGACGACAGCACAGATCCGCTATCTCGACCTGGTGGGCAACCGTTACATGGAACTCAGCCGCGGCGAGGGCGAGGGAGCCGAGCGGGCGCTGCCGTCGGGCGGATTCATTCCGCTGGCCCGAACCTCGCCGGCGTTGGATCTCGACGCGCTGATCGGTGGTTTCAAGCCGCTGTTTCGGGCGCTCGACCCGGAAAAGGTCAACACGATCGCCTCGGCCATCATCACCGTGTTTCAGGGGCAGGGCGGCACCATCAACGACATCCTCGACCAGACCGCCCAAGCGACCGAGCGCATCGCAACGCGTGACCAAGCGATCGGCGACGTGGTCAAGAACCTGAATATCGTGCTGGACACCACGGTCAAACATCGGAAGGAATTCGACCAGACTGTCGACAATTTCGAGAAACTGATCACCGGACTGAGCAACCACGCCGACCCGCTGGCCGACGGCGTCGCGAACATCAGCAACGCGGCGGGAACAGTAGCCGACCTGCTGGCCGACAACCGGGCGGTGCTGCACAAGGAACTCAACTACCTGCAGGCGCTTCAGCAGCCGCTTGTCGACCAACGCGACAAGCTCAGCGACCTGATCCAAAAGACGCCAACCGCGTACAACCTGATCGGCCGCAGCATCGGCCTCTACGGAGACTGGGTCAACTTCTACGTCTGTGACCTGACGATCAGGTGGAACGGGCTGCAAGCCGGCGGCCCGGTGCGCTCGGTCAGGATCTGGCAGCAGCCGACGGGTAGGTGCACGCCGCAATGAGAACGCTACAACCTACCAACCGGGTGCGGATCGGCCTGCTGGGCACGACCGTGTTGGTGCTGATTGTTGCTGTGGGCCAAAGCTTTACCAGCGCCCCGATGCTCTTCGCCAGTCCGAGTTACTACGGGCAGTTCACCGACACCGGCCAGCTGAACAAAGGCGACAAGGTCCGTGTCACCGGCGTGGAGGTCGGCAAGGTCGAGGGGATGGCGATCGACGGCGACCACGTGGTCATCAAGTTCTCCCTCGGCAGCAATACCATCGGCACCGAAAGCCGGTTGGCGATCAAGACCGACACCGTGCTGGGTAAGAAGGTGCTCGAGATCGAGCCGCGGGGCACCCAGATCTTGCGACCGGGCGGCAAGCTGCCCCTGGGGCAAAGCACCACCCCGTACCAGATTTACGACGCGGCCTTCGACGTCACCAAGGCCGCCGCCGGCTGGAACATCGACACGGTCAAGCAGTCGCTGAATGTGTTGTCGCAGACCATCGGTCAGACATATTCTCACCTGAGCCCCGCGCTGGACGGCTTGGCCAAGTTCTCCGACTCCATCGGTAAGCGCGACGAGGCGATCACCCACCTGCTCGCGCAGGCCAACAAGGTGGCCAGCGTGCTCGGTGACCGCAGCGAACAAATCAACCGGCTGCTCGTCAATGCGAAGACACTGCTGGCGGCGTTCAACGAACGTGGACAGGCCATCGACACGTTGCTGGGCAACATTTCGGCGTTGTCGGCCCAGGTGCAGAATTTCGTCAACGACAACCCGAATCTGAATACCGTGCTGGAGCAGTTGCGTTCGATCAGTGATGTGCTGGTGGCACGCAAG
>NZ_JBATXN010000182.1:0-2214 GCF_049673265.1 Mycobacterium sp.
AACAGCAGCACCAGCGCGGTGCCCATCGAGGTCAACGCGCGCCAGGTGTTTCGGGTCAACGCCAGCAGCCGGCTCAAATCGGCAACCTCACGTCCGAGACGAACGCGTCGCGCAACCACGAGATGAAGTCGTTCCACACACCGCTGACCAACGCGGCACCGACGGCGACCAGCAGCACACCGCCGAAGATCTGCAGCGCCCGGGTATGCCGGCGCAGCCAGTCCAGCCCGCCGACCGCTGCCGCCGACCCAAAGGCCAAGAGCACGAACGGGATACCCAAGCCCAGGCAGTAGGCGATGGTCAACGCGATTCCGCGGGCCACG
The DNA here is from genome assembly GCF_049673265.1 of Mycobacterium sp. Classification (GTDB taxonomy): domain Bacteria; phylum Actinomycetota; class Actinomycetes; order Mycobacteriales; family Mycobacteriaceae; genus Mycobacterium. The sequence goes on from NZ_JBATXN010000182.1 coordinate 324, forward strand.
CTCGCGCCGTCGGTGGCCGACGCGACGGTGATTACCCCCGTCAGCGTCGGCCCCAGACACGGCGTCCAGCCCAGCGCGAACACCGCACCCAGCAGCGGCGCCCCGGCCACCGTCGACAATTGCCGCGGCGCGAACCGGATCTGCCGCTGCAGCGCCGGCACGTAGCCCACGAACACCAGGCCCATCAGTATGGTCAGCACCCCGCCAACCCGTTGCAGCACAAGTTGATCGGTGATCAACGTGGTGGTCATGCCCAGCACGGCGACCGTGCCGAGCAAGAACACCACGGTGAACCCGGCGACGAACAACGCCGCCGACCCGGCGACCCGCCACCTTACGACGGGCGGCGCTTTCGCTGTCTCGTCGACGCCGACGACGGCGGCAAGATACGACAGGTAACCCGGCACCAATGGCACCACACACGGCGAGGCGAACGACACCAGTCCGGCTAGCAAGCACACGCTCAGCGCCAGCAATATCGGTCCGGCAGAGGCGATTTGGGTGAAGCCGCTCATTGCTGCCTGGCCGGTTCGGCGGCGATCCGTTGCACCACCGGCTGCAGATCCGCGGCCAGCAGTTCACGCAGGAAGACCGCCGCGACGCGGTGCTGGCGGTCAAGAACCAGGGTGGACGGGATGACGGTGGTGGGGTACTTGCCGCCGAACGCGATCATGGTGCGCATCGCCGGGTCGTAGATCGATGGGAACGTCACATTGCGGTCTTTGACGAAGTCCTGGGCCGCCTGTCGGTTGTTGTCGCGGACGTCGATGCCCAGCAGCGTGACGCCGTCGGCCTTGGTGGCGTTGTACACCTGCTGCAGTTGGGTGACCTCGGCCCGGCACGGCCCACACCACTGGCCCCACACGTTGATCACGACAACGCGGCCGGCGAACTCGTCGACCGACACCGTGCGCGACGGGTCCATCAGCTCGGGGCCGGCGACCGGTCCGGGTCGGCCGCGGTGATCGGGCGGGTCGTAGTAGATGTCGGTTTTGCCTCCGGGAGAGACGAATTCGAAGGTGCCGCCCTGAGCGACCGCGTCGTCGCCGCTGGAGCAGCCGACCAGCAGGCCGGCCACCGCCGCGGCGACGAGCGCCAGCCGCAGCGTGCTCATCCGCCCGCAGGCTCGCTGTAGTGCACGTCGACCAGCCGGTCGCCGTCGAATACCAACGACGTGACGGACCCTACCGCGCACTGGCGGCGCCGCGGGTCGTGCCAGAGCCGCTTGCCGGTCAGCGCCAACCGCACGGTCCACACCGGCAGCTGGTGGCTGACGCACACCGCCTCGTGGCCGGCGGCCAGCGCGCGGGCCTTATCCACCGCCGTCGTCATCCGCGCCGCGATCTGCTTGTACGGCTCGCCCCAGGACGGCGTGAACGGGTTGCGCAGCTGCCACCAGAACCGCGGGTCCCGCCAGGCGCCGTCGCCAGGGCCTAACCGCTTGCCCTCGAAAAAGTTTGACGACTCGATCAAGTCGGGATCGGTATCCACAGTCAGGTCGTGGCGGGCGGCGATCGGCGCAGCCGTCTCCTGTGCCCGCTGCAGCGGGGAGGCGATGACCGCCACGATGTCGCGGTCGGCCAGCACCCCGGCCACCGCTTCGGCTTGCTGAATCCCCTTGTCGGACAATCGGAATCCGGAAAGCCGCCCGTATAGCACGCCGTCGGGGTTGTACACCTCGCCGTGGCGTATCAGGTGGATCCGGGTCTGTTCGGCCATCAGGGCTTGCTCTCCTTGGCTGCGGCGGCGGGCGCGGGCAACACGTCGGCAATTCGGGCGAAGGCGGCATCGTCGAGCGCCGCCGAGACAAACCACGCCTCGAAGGCGCTGCACGGCGGGTAGACACCGCCGTCCAGCAGGGCGTGAAAGAAGGCTGGGAAGCGCCAGGTTT
>NZ_JBATXN010000183.1:0-3749 GCF_049673265.1 Mycobacterium sp.
CGCGCACCGATTCTTCTGACAAGGTGGGCGCACTCGACGCCGGTGCCGACGACTACATGACGAAGCCGTTCGGCATGGATGAACTGCTGGCCCGGTTGCGCGCCGCGGTACGACGGGCGGCGGTGGCCACCGGCGCGGACAACCCAGTGGTGGAAACCAAGTCGTTCGTCGTCGACCTCTCGGCGAAAAAGGTGATCAAAAACGGAACCGAGGTTCACCTGACGCCGACGGAGTGGGGAATGCTGGAAATGCTGGTGCGCAATCGCGGCAAGCTGGTCGGGCGCGAGGAGTTACTCAGAGAGGTCTGGGGACCCAAGTATGCGAAGGAAACTCATTATCTGCGTGTCTTTCTCGCGCAGCTGAGACGCAAGCTCGAGGACGACCCATCGCATCCGAACCATCTGCTGACCGAGGCGGGCATGGGGTATCGCTTCGAGGCGTGAGCGCTAAGAGCGAATGAGCCTGTGCAGGAATAGCTTACCTTCAGTCGTCCAGGCCGCGGCCACCGCCGAGTCGCGGTGGCGCGACCAGGGGATTTTGCTGCCAGCAAAGTTGGGTGTTGCGGCCGGACGACTCAAAGCCGTGGTGTAACCTTCACCAGTAACGGCATCGGCAAAGCCTGTGTCTCCCTACGCTGAGTCCTGGACTCGATCGCGGTCAGGTATTCCCGAGCAGCGGATGAGAGTATGCATCATCACATCATTGTCAGCGGTGACGATGCGCTAGCCACCACGATTGTCGACGAGCTCAAGCGGGCCGGCGCGCGTGTTGTCAAGCTGGACAAGGCAAAGCTTGCCGACATCGGCGTGGCTCGCGAGCTCGTCCGCGCCGAAGTCGCGCGTGCAATCGCTGTCGTCTGCGCTGGGGATGACGACGCGCTCAATCTCGAAATCGCGCTGCTGGCAAGGAGAGCCAACCCAAACCTGCGGGTGATTGCCCGGCTGACCAACGACGTGCTGCGCGAAGCGGTAGCCGACGACAATGGGCCCGGCGGGATCTTCAACGTCGCCGAACTCTCCGCGTCGTCGGTCGTCGAAGCCTGCCTGACGCACAGCGCGCACCCGTTCGAGGCCGCCGGCATCAAATTCGTGGCCTCCGGCAGCGAAGCACCCCGCGACGCGACGCTGCGCGAACTCTACGGTGACCTGGCACCGGTAGCGGTCATTCATGGCGAGAATTCCCCTAATCCCGGCGAGGTGGTGGCTTGTCCGAGTCGGGATCATCAGGTGCACGCCGGTGACTGGACGGTGATGATCGGGACCGCCGACGAGGCGGCCGATCGCGGCATCAAGGTTCGGGTGCCCAGGGGAACGCGCGCACGACGGCCTCGGTTGCGGCGGGTGCTCGATGCGATCCGCGTGGTGCTCAATGATTTCAACCCGGCGTTTTATCCGGCGTTGGCGGCCGCGGGCATTCTCGTCATCACCTCAATGTCGGTGTTGCACTTCAACTATCAGCGTCCGCGGATGTCGTGGATCGACGCGTTGTACTTCACCGTCGAGACGATCACGACCACGGGCTACGGTGACTTCAGCTTCGGCCACCAGGTCACCTGGCTACGCCTGTTCGCTGCCATGTTGATGTTCGGCGGGGCGACCACCATCGCTTTGCTCGTCGCGTTCATCTCCGACGTGCTGTTGTCGCAGCGCTTCGTCAACGCGACCGCCCGCCCGCGCGTGCGCCATCTGCGCAACCACATCATCGTCGTCGGGCTCAGTGAGCTCGGGATCCGCGTCGTCAGCGATCTGGTCGCCGCCGGACACGACGTGGCGGTGATCGAGCGCGACGAGGACAACCGTTTCTTGTCCATGGCGCGCGAACTCGACGTGCCCGTGATCTTCGGGGACGCGACGCTTATCCAGACGCTGGAATCGGCGCGGGTGGATCGCGCCCGCGCGGTGGCGGTGGTGACCCGCGACGACATGATCAACATCGAGACCGGGATCATCTTGGCCGAAATGTTGGGACCGCGGGTGCTGCCCCAGATCAATCGGCGCGGCGGCGTTCCGCTTGTGCTGCGTGTCTATGACCGCGCGCTGGGCTTCGCGATTGCTCAGCGGTTCGGGTTCGAGCACGTCCGGTCCACCGTCGAACTGGCCGCGCCCTGGTTCATTGGCGCAGCGAGTGGCCTGGAGGTGCTCGGGACGTTTTCGGTCGGTCAGAGTTCGTTCATGGTCGGCGCCATGCGGGTGGCGCCGGGCAGCGAACTCGATGGGCTGCAGATGTTCGAAGTGTCCACTCAAATCCGGGTCATCGCGGTCTGCCGGCAGGACACACCGGTCCGGCTGCGGCCAAGCCGCAACGAGCGGCTGCGCGCCGACGACACCGTCTACCTGGTCGGTCCGTATCGGGAATTGCTGGGCACGTTGCGCAAGGGGTTGCCCCCTCGCCAACCCGCGACCGACGAGGGCACCCGCGACGGCCAGGACGCTCAACCAGAAGGGCAAGGCCTCCACATCGACTCGGGCCGCGAGGCACGGACCGGTTGACCCCCGCGACCGCGATTTAGCGGTTTCGACCTCACCAAATTTGGGTAGCACCAGCGGATGAAATCCGGCGTAGCCTTTGCGGTCGCGATGCTCGCCGCCGCCGTCGCGCCGTTAGGCGCATGCACCAATCAGCAGGGCAGCCAGCCCAGTACCTCAACGTCACAGTCGCCCGGCACAGAGCGGATGACCACACAGTTGAAGGGCGCGGATGGGTCTGTGGTCGCCAACGCCACCTTCGATTTCGCGAATGGCTATGCGACCGTGACCGTGGAAGCCGGTCCCAATCAGGTCCTGAGTCCCGGTTTCCATGGGCTGCAAATTCACTCGGTAGGCACATGCGAGGCCAATTCGGCGTCGCCGACGGGCGGGTCGACGGGGGACTTCGCCTCCGCTGGAGCCGTCTACCAGGCGCCGGACCACACTGGTTCGCCGGCCAGCGGCGACCTGACCGCCTTGCAAGTGCGCTCCGACGGTTCGGCGAAACTCGTTACCACCAGTAGCTTGTTCACCGCAGCGGATCTGAGAAGCAGCACGGGCACCGCGCTGGTCGTCCACCAAACCGCGGATAACCTGGGCAGTAACGCCACTGGTGATTCGGGCAAGCGGGTGGCCTGCGGTGTGATTGCCGCGGCGGCAACGGCGACCTCCACCACGACTACGACGACTACCATCCCCACGATCACCACCACGGTCGAGGTGCCGCCGCCGTCCACGAGCACGAGCACCGTCACCGTCACGAGCCCGACCTACACGACCACGCCGAGCACGACCGTGACGGGTTCTAATCTTCCTCCCGGTAGCTGATCACGCCGCGCGTTGACTCCACATCGCGATAAGGGCTGTCGCGGCGGGTGACAACCGGCCGTCGGTGCGCCATGCCACGCCGACGCGACCTCGCAACGTCGGACGGCTTATGCGTATCAGATGCAGATCGTCGCGCGTGCTCGCGTACGACTGCGGGAGCACCGCTACGCCGAGGCCCCGTGCCGCGAGATCACCGACCACCTCAGGGTTGCTGGCCTCCAGCGAGATCTTGGCCCGAACACCGGCCGCCGCACACCCCTGGTCGAGGCTGGCCCGGATGCCGGCACCACGTGGCAGGCAGATCAGCTCATGTTCGGCTAGCGCTCGCAATGAGATTCCGGCCCTTCGGGCAAGCGCGCTGCCCGGCGCGACGGCCGCCACCATCACGTCGTCGTTGATCACCGCTACCTGGATGCCGGCGCCCACCGCCGACGCAAAGCCGATGACGGCCAAGTC
>NZ_JBATXN010000184.1:0-27334 GCF_049673265.1 Mycobacterium sp.
CCACCTCCAAGATCCAGCGCGAGCTGATCCACGCCCACGGGCACAGCGGATCGAACCAAAAATCGGCAACTGACTTCTCAGGCATGCGGGGTCCTCTCTACGACGGTTCGACTGACCGTCCAGCACAACCCTAACTTTGGCGGTCCTGTTCCCGATGCTTCGACCGATGGCCCGACTTCTCCTCAGGCCCCTACGTGGCCTGCATCGTCGCCGGGCGAACCGATTGCCTGGCCGCCAAGCGGCCAGCGACGCCGCCCGCTTAAGTTGGACACGTGGCACTTCCGAACCTCACCCGTGACCAAGCCGTCGAACGCGCTGCGCTGATCACCGTCGGCAGCTACCGAATCGACCTGGATCTCACCGATGGCAACGGCGGGCCGGGCGAACGCACCTTCCGCTCGATCACCACCGTGACGTTTGATGCCCTGCCCGGTGTCGACACCGTCATCGACATCGCCGCCGACAAGATTCACGCCGCCACCCTCAACGGCGCCCAACTCGATGTGTCCGGCTACGACGAGTCGATCGGTATTGCGCTGTCTGGTCTGGCAAAGCACAACGTCGTGGTCGTCGACGCCGATTGTCTCTACTCCAACACCGGTGAGGGCCTGCACCGATTCGTCGACCCGGTCGACGGCGAGGTGTATTTGTACTCGCAGTTCGAAACTGCCGACGCCAAGCGGATGTTCGCCTGCTTTGACCAGCCGGACCTCAAAGGGGCATTCGACGTTTCGGTGATCGCACCGCAGCATTGGCAGGTGGTGTCAAACGGTGCCACCGTCAGCGTCGAGGACGGCGTGCACACGTTTGCCACCACTCCGCGGATGAGCACCTACCTGGTGGCGCTGATTGCGGGCCCGTATGCACGCTGGAACGACACTTACAGCGACGAACACGGCGATATCCCGCTGAGCATCTTCTGCCGGGCCACGCTGGCGGAGTTCATGGATGCCGAACGGCTGTTCACCCAGACCAAGCAGGGATTCGGCTTCTATCACAAGAACTTTGGCGTGCCGTACGCGTTCGGCAAATACGACCAATTGTTCGTCCCGGAGTTCAACGCTGGCGCGATGGAGAACGCCGGAGCGGTGACGTTCCTCGAGGACTACGTGTTCCGCAGCAAGGTCACCCGCGCTTCTTATGAGCGTCGCGCCGAGACGGTGCTCCATGAGATGGCGCACATGTGGTTCGGTGACCTGGTCACCATGCGATGGTGGGACGACCTGTGGCTCAACGAGTCTTTCGCCACCTTCGCCTCGGTGCTATGCCAAAGCGAGGCAACAGAATTCACCCAAGGGTGGACGACGTTCGCCAACGCCGAGAAGTCGTGGGCCTACCGCCAGGACCAACTGCCATCCACGCATCCGGTGGCCGCCGACATTCCCGACTTGGCCGCGGTCGAGGTCAACTTCGACGGCATCACCTACGCCAAGGGCGCCAGCGTGCTCAAACAACTGGTGGCCTATGTCGGCCTCGAGCATTTCCTGGCCGGTCTGCGCGACTACTTCCGCGCGCACGCGTTCGACAACGCCACGTTCGACGATCTGCTGTCCGCGCTCGAAAAGGCTTCCGGCCGTGACTTGTCCGACTGGGGCCGGCAGTGGCTGAAGACGACCGGTCTGAACACGCTGCGCGCGGATTTCGATGTCGACGGCGCCGGCCGGTTCACCCGCTTCGCGGTCACGCAGAGCGGCGCGGCGCCCGGCGCCGGCGAGACCCGGGTGCACCGGCTCGCCGTGGGCATCTACGACGACGACGGCAGCGGCAAGCTGGTCAGGATCCATCGCGAGGAGCTAGACGTCAGCGGCGAAAGCACGGGACTTCCTGCGCTGACCGGTGTTTCGCGCGGGCGGTTGGTTCTGGTGAACGATGACGACCTGACCTACTGCTCGCTTCGGCTAGACCCGGAATCCCTGCAGACCGCGCTGGAACGCATCGCCGACATTGCCGAGCCGCTGCCCCGCACGCTGGTGTGGTCGGCGGCCTGGGAGATGACCCGCGACGCCGAGCTGCGGGCCCGCGACTTCGTGGCGCTGGTCTCCAATGGCGTTCAGGCCGAGTCCGAGGTGGGGGTGGCGCAGCGGTTGCTGTTGCAGGCGCAGACCGCGTTGGGTTCTTACGCAGACCCCGACTGGGCCCACTCAGCGGGCTGGCCGGCGTTCGCCGACCGGCTGCTGGAGTTGGCCCGCGGTGCAGCGCCCGGCTCAGACCACCAGCTGGCGTTCGTCAACGCGCTGTGTTCATCGGAACTGTCCGCTTGGCATGTCGTCGTGCTTGCCGATCTGCTCGACTTACCCCCCGGTCAAGACCCCGCCGACTTGGGACTGGCTGGTCTGTCGATCGATACGGATCTGCGTTGGCGCATCGTCACTGCGCTGGCGGCCGCTGGCGATATCGACGCCGACGGCCGGGAGACACCGTTCATTGATGCCGAGGTGCAGCGCGACCCGACAGCTGCCGGCAAGCGACACGGGGCCCAAGCCTCGGCGGCGCGTCCGCAGTTGGCCGTCAAGGAGCAGGCGTGGACTCAGGTCACCGAGGACGACACATTGGCCAACATCACCGCCCGCTCGATCATCGGCGGCTTCTTCGAACCCGGGCAGGCCGAGCTGCTGAAGCCGTTCACCGAGCGCTACTTCGCGGCTATACGTGGTGTTTGGCAACGCCGGTCGAGTGAGGTCGCACAGACGGTGGTGATCGGTCTGTATCCCTCGTGGGACATCAGCGATGACGGCATCGCCGCTGCCGACCGATTTCTCGCCGACCCCGAGTTGCCTGCGGCGTTGCGCCGGCTAGTCCTCGAGGGCCGGGCTGGCATCGAGCGGTCGCTGCGGGCGCGTCGATTTGACGCTGGCCGCTAGCTGGGCGAGACGCCCGCGCTGGTCACCCGGACCGCGCTGACCAGGCCGTCGATCAGCTCGCCGTCGGTGAACGCCGACGCAGCCGCCGCGACGCCAAGCGGCGCGGACGACTCGATGCCCCGGCCGCGCAGCTGCGAACCATAGGCGACCTCGATCGCGTGCTGGTCGGGTGACACGGCGATCAGCACCGCGTTGTCCGGCGTGGGCACCTTGGCCAGGATCTCGCGGGCTCGTGCCGCAGTGTCGCCGCCCAGGTCGCCGATGTAAACGGCGAACCGTGCACCGGCGGCCCGCGACCCGTAAGTCAGCGCGTCGTCAAGGCTGACCAGGTCGCTGATCGAAAACGGGTAGTGCAGCGACAGCTCTCCGGGTTCGGTGACCCCCGAGATCCGCCCACTGGTGGTGATCACCGAGCCGCTGGGCAGCTCGGCGGGCTTGACGGTCGCGACCTCACCACTTGCCACTGGCGCCACCTCCCGCGCTGAATTCCGATGCCTCGTGGCCAGAATGCGCCCCGTGACCGTTACCAACAGCCTCGTCGGTGGCGGCCCACAGGATCGGCGGATGCGTCCACGGCTCCGAGAGCTTGTAGGTCGCCGGATGTGGTCCCTTACGCGACCAGATCAGCGCCACCAACACGATCACCAGCACCAAGGGGATGCCCACGAGGTATAGGTGCAGTTCCATTCCGCTCACGACGCAAACCGTATCCCACCGACGAACGGTACGTCCGCTAGGCCGCGCCTTCGCCGAGGTATCGCGCCCAGGCCGGATCGAGTTCTTTGACCGTCGACAGCAGCCGCCAATGCTGGCCTTTGGGCGAGGTCGGAACCAACCGCAGCGACCAGCCGAGCTCGGCGAGCAACTTGTCGCCTTTTCGGTGGTTGCAGGTCGAGCAACACGCCACGCAGTTCTCCCACGAGTGATCGCCGCCGCGGCTGCGGGGCACCACATGGTCGACGGTGTCGGCCTTGGCTCCGCAGTAGGCGCAACAGAAGCGGTCGCGGTGCATCAGCGCGGCCCGGGTCATCGGGACGCGGGCCCGATAGGGCACCCGAACGTAGGACCGCAGCCGGATGACCGACGGCAACGCGATCGATCTAGTCGCCGAGTGAATGACGGGTCCGGACGGATCCTCGTGCACCACGTCGGCTTTGCCGCAGATCAGCATGATGATCGCGCGACGGACCGGCAATGCGGTCAGCGGCTCGTAGGTGGAGTTCAGCAGCAGCACACGCCGGCGATTCCAAATCGATCCGCCGTCATGGGCAACAGCCGAATGGCTGTCGACGCTGGAAACACTGTGCAGGCATGGGCCGGTCGCGGGCCCGGTTAAGCCTGCCGCGGCACCGGAACTGCGGTGGCCGCGGCCCCTGTTGCGCTGCGCCATACATCCTCCGCCGAACAGTCCACCATGATTCGCCAGCGATCGCACGCCAAATCGGCCGGTGTTCGCTGGTCAATACGGTGAACAGCGGGTGCAGACTTCTGCGACGACGGGTGACACCCCCGGCGCTCGGTCCCGATGCCCCACAATGGAGGCGATGGAACAAGCACAGCAATCCTTTTACGACGCTGTCGGTGGCGCGGAGACCTTTCACGCGATCGTGTCGCGCTTCTACCAGCTGGTCGCCCAAGACGAAATCCTGCGCCGCGTCTATCCGCTTGACGACCTGGCCGGCGCCGAGGAACGGCTGCGGATGTTTCTCGAGCAGTACTGGGGCGGCCCGCGGACCTACTCCGAGCGCCGCGGCCATCCCCGGTTGCGGATGCGGCACGTCCCGTTTCAGATCGGCCCCTTCGAGCGCGACGCCTGGCTGCGCTGCATGCACACCGCGATCGCCTCCATCGACTCCGACACCCTCGACGACGCACACCGCAAGGAGCTGCTCGAATACCTGGAGATGGCCGCGCACTCCCTGGTGAATTCCGCGTTCTGTTGACTCCCCAACAACGTGAGCCGTGGTGGTCGCGCGCGCTGTTCTATCAGGTGTATCCACGCTCATTTGCCGACAGCAACGGCGACGGCGTCGGCGACCTCGACGGCGTGGCGTCCCGGCTGGAGTATCTGGACCAACTGGGCATCGACGCGCTTTGGTTCAGCCCCATCACGGTGTCCCCGATGGCCGATCACGGCTATGACGTCTCGGACCCGCGGGATATTGATCCGTTGTTCGGCGACCTGGCCGCTTTTGAGCGACTGATCGCGGCAGCGCATGAGCGCGGGATCAAGATCACCATGGATTTGGTGCCGAACCACACCAGCTCGCAACATCCCTGGTTTCAAGAGGCCCTGGCCGCCGGCCCCGGTAGCGCGGCGCGGGACCGCTACATCTTCCGCGACGGTCGCGGACCCAGTGGGCGCAAGCCTCCGAATAACTGGCAGTCCGTGTTCGGCGGGCCGTCCTGGACCCGGGTCGTCGAAGCCGACGGCAATCCGGGTCAGTGGTATCTGCATCTTTTCGACGTCGAACAGCCGGACCTCAACTGGGACAACCCGGAGGTATTCGACGATCTCGAAAAGACGCTGCGCTTCTGGCTGGAACGCGGTGTCGACGGCTTCCGCATCGACGTTGCACATGGGATGGCCAAGCCGCCGGGCCTTCCGGACACCGACGTCGAAATGCGGCCACGGATGCTCAGCGACGGTGATCCGCGGTTCAATCACCCGAACGTGCACACGATTCACCGCAACATCCGCACGGTGATGGATGACTACCCCGATGCGGTAACCATCGGCGAGGTCTGGGTTTTCGACAACGCCAGCTGGGCCGAGTACTTGCGCGCCGACGAGCTCCATCTGGGTTTCAACTTCCGCATGGTGCGAGCCAAATTCGACATCGCCGAGATCCACGATGCGATCGAGAACACCTTGGCCGCAGCAGCGATTGAAAACGCCACTCCCACATGGACGTTGGAAAACCACGATGTCGCACGGGGCCCCAGCCGCTACGGCGGGGGCGCCGCCGGCCTCGATCGAGCCCGAGCGATGGCGATGGTGACGCTCGCCCTGCCGGGCGCGGTGTTCCTTTACAACGGCCAAGAACTGGGGCTGCCCAACGTCGAGTTGCCCGACGGCGCACTGCGGGATCCGACGTGGGAACGCTCGGGGCATACCGTACGGGGCCGCGACGGCTGCCGCATTCCGATTCCCTGGGACGGCGACACTCCCCCGTTCGGGTTCTCCGCATCGCACGACACCTGGCTGCCGATGCCGCCGGATTGGGCCGCTCTGACCGTCGAAAGACAGCTCGGCGAAACCGGTTCAACGTTGGCGTTCTTCCGGCAGGCGCTCGAATTACACCGTAGCCGTGCCGAATTCACCGGCAACCGGGTTGAGTGGCTTCCCGCACCAAGCGGCACGTTGCTTTTTGAACGCGGTGATCATGGGCTGCGCTGCGCGCTGAACGCCAGTAAGCGGCCGATGTCGCTGCCGGACGGCGAGGTAGTTTTGACCAGCGCGCCGCTGGTGGATGGCAAGTTGCCGGCGAACGCCGCGGCGTGGCTGGTGTAGACAAAGTCGCCTCTGACCATGACAGCCTTCGCGTGGACAGTCATCGGAGCCGGGCCCGCTGGGATCGCGGCAGTAGGCAAACTGCTCGATCAGGGCATAGCGTCCGAGAAGATCGCCTGGATCGACCCCGCATTCAGCGCCGGCGACCTGGGCGAAAGGTGGCGATCGGTTTCGAGTAATACGCAGGCCGAGCTCTTCCTGAGCTATCTGAACGGCTCTTCGGCATTTCGGTTCTCCTCGGCGCCACCGATGCCGCTACGCGAAGTCGATCCGCAAGAGACCTGCGCGCTGGCCCTGATCGCCGACCCTTTGGTTTGGATCACCCAACACCTGCGTGAGCGGGTAGCGATTTTCCAAACGACCGCGTCGGCCCTGTTCCTGGAAAGAAGGCAGTGGCGAATCGAAACCCACCGGCAGGAACTTCTCTCCAAAAACGTGATCCTCGCGGTCGGTGCCATTCCGAAGAAGCTTTCCTATCCTGACCTGCAAGAGATTCCGCTGGAAGTCGTACTCGATCCTGAAAAGCTGGCAAAACAGCCGCTGGACAACGCGACGGTGGCCGTGTTTGGTTCCTCTCACTCGACAATGAGCGCCTTGCCGAACCTCTTGCGTCATCCCGTAAATACAGTGATCAATTTCTATCGCAGTCCGCTGAAATACGCTGTCTACTTCGATGATTGGATCCTGTTCGACGACGACGGCCTGAAAGGACAGGCCGCCGACTGGGCGCGAGAAAATATCGACGGCACCTATCCGGACCGACTGGAGAGGTGCTGGGTCGCTGCCCCGGATTTTTCCGAGAAGCTTGCAGCCTGCGACCGCGTGGTTTATACGGTCGGTTTTGAGCGACGAAAGCTGCCTGAAACCAGACAGTTTGGCCAGTTAGATTACGATCCAACCAACGGCATCCTCGCCCCTGGCCTGTTCGGATGCGGCATCGCATTTCCGGCGTATGGAGTGGACCCTTTTGGTTATGGCCAATACCGGGTGGGCCTCAAGAAGTTCATGGACCACCTGGAATCCGTTTTGCCCCTGTGGTTCCGGTACGCGCCGTAGCGAATGCCGCCGCCCTGCGCTGCCGATCAGCGCAGCACCAGCGCGGGGTCGCCACGACGCCGGTGCACGGAACCGAACCGCGCGTCGATCCGCAACCAGGCCGGCAGCACACGGACCCGGACGATCTCGTCGACGCCGACGGCCTCGGATGACTGCGGCAGGAAACCCATTGCGGTCAAAGCGAACACACACCGCATCGGGACGCCAACGCTGACATCGCCTGAGCTGACCCGGATCACCTCCTGGTCGAGTAGCGACACCGGTGGACCCTGCGCACTACCGTGCTCTTTAGCCAGCTGAGCGCCGCGCTGCGCCAAATCCAGCATTAGCCGTGCCGGTACGTCGTCAAGGTGGATGAAACCTGAGTCCGGTGGCAATGCACCCCGCCAGGCGGAATCCATCGGGAAGCCAGGGTTGACGTAACCAGAGCTGTCGACCTCGGCCAGGCCCCGTGCCAATTCGTCTGCGCCAACCGATAAGTCGTCGGGCTTTGAGCGGCCGGCCACCACCCGGCTGGCCAGCACGTCGAACCCGGTGACCGCCCACGCTATGCACAATCCGCCCGGACGAGTACGCAGCCGGATGACCGCCGCGGGATCGAGTCGCGCCGCCCGTTCGACGAAGGCGGACAAGTCCGCGCAGTGGGCGGCCGTGGATTCCGGACCCAGCCACAGGCCCCGCTCAGCTACCGAAGCCACCGCTGCAGGTATTCCCGATGGTGTGGCGACAAGCGCACCAGCCGCTGCTCGTCGATGTGGACAGCGGCCAGTTGCGACTCGGCGATCACGGCCGGCTTCGACTCCGGATCGGCGTTGACCGAACGCACTTCGTAGCCGAGCGTGAAGTCGACCGCTCGCAAGCGTTTCACCCACATGGTGACCTGCAGCGGCGAATCTGTCAGGCGCAGCTGATCTTTGTAGGTGACGCGCACATCGGCGATGAGCAAACCAATGGTGGCGATCTCGGCGCCGAACGCGTGCGAAAGGAACGGCACGCGAGCCTCTTCCAGGATCGTGACCATCGTCGCGTGGTTGACGTGCTGGTACATGTCGATGTCCGACCAGCGGATCGGGACAGGCGCGACGAATCCCGTGCTCACCCCGACGATCCTCGCCCGCTCGTGCGTGTCATCCGGCGAATCTGGCGTGCCGCCACCGACAGCGTGGCCAGATCTCTCTGCCCGCTCTGGTAGATCTCGGTCAGCGTCCGCCGCGCGCGCTCCACCCGAGACGCGCTGGTGTGTTCCCACTCGCCGATCTTCTCTTCACCGCTTTCGTCGGGTTCGCCGACGGCGAGTACGTCGAAGCACAATGAGCGCAGCGACGCGTAGATGTCGTCACGAATCGCCAAGCGCGCTAACGAGTGCCAGCGGTCGCGGCGGGGAAGGGCGGAAACCGCGGTTAGCAGACCGTCGGTGCCCAGGTGGTCCATCAGCGCGAAATAGGTTTCAGCGACCTCCGCGGGGTCGCGGTCATCGATGTCGGCGATATCGATGATGTCGAGCAAGCTGTACCGGTACAAACCGGCGGCCACCATGTAGCCGAGATCCTCGGATGCGCCCTGCGCGACGAACTCGCGGGCTTCGGATTCCACGATCGCTTTGTCGTCACCGCGCAGCCACTCCGACATACGCGGCGTCAGCGTTTCCACTTTCTTGGCGAATCGATTGATTTCGGCACCAACCGCCAACGGCTGCGGCCGGTAGTTGAGCAGCCAGCGCCCCGCCCGGTCGATCAGCCGACGGGTATCCAAAGTCATCCGATCAGATACCGCGATCGGCACGTCGGCGGCGCGAATACTGTGCCACAGCTGCTCAATTCCGAAGATGGCGTCGGCGGCCATATAAGTGCGCACCGCATCCACCGGACTGACACCGACGTCCTCGGCGATCCGGTAGTCATAGCTGATGCCGGCGGTGTCCACCAGATCGTTGACCATCACCGTGGTCACGATCTCCCGCCGCAGCTGGTGTGAGCGGATCGCCGGCCCGAACCGGTCGCGCAGCGGCGACGGGAAGTATCGCGGCAACCTGCTGGCGAACACTTCCTGGTCCGGTAGATCGGTATCCAATAGCTCGTCTTTGAGCGTCAGCTTGACGTGCGCCATCAACGTCGCGAGCTCCGGCGACGTGAGGCCTAAGCCGGCCTCGAGTCGGCGCGCGATCTCCTTCTCGGTGGGCAGCGCTTCGAGTTCGCGGTTCAGCCCGCGCTCGGTCACCAGGTATCTGATCTGGTCGGCGTGCACAGGCAGCAGGCTGGGCGCATTGGCGCGGCTGGTGCCCATCAGGTCGTTCTGGTCGGCGTTATCGGCGAGCACCAATTCCGCGACTTCGTCGGTCATCGACTCGAGTAGTTCGGTGCGTTCGCCTGCGTCGATCTTGCCCGCGGTGATCAGCGCGTCGACCAAGATTTTGATGTTGACCTCGTGATCAGAACAGTCCACGCCGGCCGAATTGTCCATCGCATCGGTATTGATCCGGCCGCCGGACAGTTCGAACTCGACTCGGCCGCGCGCCGTGACGCCGAGGTTGCCGCCCTCGCCAACGACCTTGGCGCGCACCTGATTCGCGTTGACCCGCACCGCGTCGTTGGCACGGTCACCGACGTCGGCGTCGGATTCCGCTTCAGCCTTGATATAGGTTCCGATACCGCCGTTGAACAACAGATCCACCGGCGCCCGCAGGATCGCGCGCATCAGATTGGGCGGGGCCATCTCGGTGACGTCGTCCTCGATTCCCAGGGCCGCGCGGACCTGGTCGCTGATCGGGATCGTTTTGTGTTCGCGGCTGTACACCCCGCCACCCTCGCTGATCAATGACTTGTCGTAGTCGTCCCAGCTGGAGCGCGGCAGCTCGAACATCCGCCGCCGTTCTTCCCAGGAGACGGCCGGATCGGGATCGGGATCGAGGAAGATGTGGCGATGGTCGAAAGCGGCCAGCAGCCGAATGTGCTTGGACAGCAACATGCCATTGCCGAACACGTCACCGCTCATGTCGCCGACGCCGATCACGGTGAAGTCCTCGGTCTGGGTGTCGACCCCCATTTCCCGGAAATGCCGTTTGACCGCTTCCCAGGCGCCCTTGGCGGTGATCCCCATCGCTTTGTGGTCGTAGCCGACCGATCCGCCGGACGCGAAGGCGTCACCCAGCCAGAACCCGTAGGACTTTGCGACATCGTTGGCGATGTCGGAAAACGTTGCGGTGCCTTTGTCCGCGGCCACCACCAGATAGGCGTCGTCATCGTCGCGCCGCACCACCTCGGCGGGTGTGCTGACCTTGCCGCTGGTGTGATCGACGTTGTCGGTGACATCGAGTAATCCGGAGATGAAAAGCTTGTAGCAGGCGATGCCTTCGTTCCGAGTCGCCTCGCGGTCGGCTCCCGGGTCACCGGTGGGCAGCGGCGGCTGTTTGACGACGAAGCCGCCCTTGGCACCGACCGGCACGATGACAGCGTTCTTCACCGCCTGGGCCTTGACCAGTCCCAGGATCTCGGTGCGGAAATCTTCCCGGCGGTCCGACCAACGCAAACCGCCGCGCGCCACATAGCCGAAGCGCAGATGCACACCTTCTACCCGGGGCGAGTACACGAAGATCTCGAACTTGGGTCGCGGCAGCGGAAGTTCGTCAACCAACTGGGCATCCAGCTTCAGCGAGAGCACGTTTTGGCTGCGCGCCGAACCTTCGTGGGTGACAAAGTAATTGGTTCGTAGAGTGGCTTGGATCAGCGAGGCGAATGCTCGCAGGACGCGGTCGGTGTCCAGGCCGTCCACCGCGTCGATGTCTGCTGCGACCGCTGCAGCGGCGGCTTGCGCGTCGCGATTCTTCGGTGAGCCGGAAGGGGTTGGATCGAACAACGCCTCGAACAGGCTAACCAACGCGCGTGCGGTATTTGGGTTTTCGTTGACCACTGACTCGATATGCGACTGACTATACGGAAAGCCCGCTTGTCGTAGATATTTCGCGTAGCTACGCAGCAGGACCACCTGCTGCCAGGTCAGGTCGGCGCGCATCACCAACTCGTTGAATCGGTCGATCTCCATGCGGCCTTCCCAGATCGCGGTGACCGCATCGGCGAAACGCTTCGCGGTCGCCTCGCGCTGCGGACCTGCCGGCGCCAGCGTGATCGTAGGAAGCGGGGTGATCTTGAACTGGTAGATCCATACCGGTAGTCCGTCAGGCCGGGTGACGGTGAACGGTCGCTCCTCGAGCACCACCACGCCCATGGATTGCAGCATCGGCAGCAACTGACTCAAGGACGCGGTTTGTCCACCCAAATACCAAGTCAGCCGGGCAGTCTCGTCATAGTCATGATCGGAAAGCACCAGCTTGACCGAATCATCAGCGAGCTCTTCGAAAATCGCAATGTCGTTGATCGCGTCGACCGGGGTGACGGCCTGTTTGTACGCCTCGGAGAACGTCGCAGCGTAGTGCTCAGCGTCGAGCGCCCCGACGCTGGCGCCGGAGGTGCCAGTCGCCTCGCTGATCAGTCGATCTGACCAGGTGCGCGCAGCTTCGGTCAGCAGCGCCTGGATGCGGACTCGGTTGGTTTCGGATGTATCGATTTGCTTGGCGCCCTCTGGACGCAGCCGGACCATGAAATGCAAGAGCGCCCAAGGTGATTCGGTCACACGAGCAGTGAACTCGAGGCTGGTCCCCCCGAACTCGCGGACCAGGATGTCCTCGATTTGCAAGCGCACGGCCGTGGTGTAGCGGTCACGAGGCAGGTAGACCAAACACGAGACGAAGTACTCGAGTCGGTCAGCGCGCAAGAACAGCAATGCTCGGCGGGCAGGTCCGAGGTCCACCACCGCTTTGGCCATCGCCAACAGCTGCTCGGCGCTGAGCGCGAAAAGCTCTGAGCGCGGGACGGTCTGGATGACGTCGAGCACCAGCTGTCCCGGATGGCCGGGGTCTAGGTCGGCCAACGCGAGCGCCTCGCGGACCCTGCGTGAAATGATAGGAATCTCTAGGACGTCGGCGTTCATGGCGGCGACCGTGAACAAGCCCATAAGGCGGTGCTCAAAGACGGTGTCGTCGTCGTTCTCGCGGATCGCAAGGACATATGGGTAGGCGCCGAAACGCAGGTAGCTCGCAACGTCTGTCTGCGCCAACGCCAGCAGTTCGGCGTCGCTGGTCAGCCGAGGGCGCGAACTTTTGCGCCGACGCAGCACACCAAGGCTGGTGGTCGCTTCATCGCCCGACACGCGTCCGTTGCGCACCGGGCAGCGCTGATAACCCAGCAGCGTGAAATGCCCCTCAGCCAACCAGCGCAACAGCGTGGCCACGTCACCGCTGTCGGGGCCTGGATAGCGACCGCCGGCATTGGTTTCCACGTCGTTGGCCAGGTCGTTGAGGATGGCCCACATGGGAGCGGAGTCCGCTGCCACCCGGCGCACATCGGCCAGTACACCCGGCAAGAGTCGTTCGGCTTCCTGCAAAGCCGCGGGGTCAACCGAGGGCGAAAGTTGTACGTGGATCCAGGTTTCGTCGATGGCGTCGCTGTCTGACGCCGTCGGCTCCACGCTGAGTAGATCGCAGTCGGCATTGCGGCGCACCTGAAACACCGGGTTCAAGATCGCCGCATACGCCACCCCGAGCCGATGGAGCAGCACGGTGACCGAATCCATCAGCATCGCGCCGTTATCGGTGACCACTTGCAGGGCGGGGCCGAACCCGGCTGGATCGTCAAGCGGATAGATCGCGACTCGGCTTTCCCCTGCCGGCCGGTGCGTGCCGAGCCGGTAGTGCGCGGCAAGCAACGCCGGCGTCACCGCCGCCGCGGCAGGGGGGCCGTCGACCGGTCCTCGGTCAGCGGCTGCCTCGTCGTGCGGGCCCAGGTACGTGTCTGCGTATGCCTTCGAAATCCACTCAGGAACGTCCTCGGGCTTAGCGAACTTCGTCCAGTCCACCACGCCCTGAACGCCGGATCCGCGTTGACCCGTCATGCCGACCGCTCCTGCCTCAGCACGCATCCCAGCGCTGGTAGGCATGACACTAGTCGCGCGTCAGCCTTCGGTGAGTCACCCTGTGCGGACGCGCCGCTTCGACACCGAGCCGTTCGACTTTGTTCTCCTCGTATGCGCCGAAGTTGCCCTCGAACCAGAACCACTTGGCCTCGTTGTCCTCGTCGCCCTCCCACGCCAGGATGTGAGTGCAGGTCCGGTCGAGGAACCAGCGGTCGTGGGAGATCACCACCGCGCAGCCCGGGAATTTCTCCAGCGCGTTCTCCAACGAGCCCAGAGTCTCCACATCGAGGTCGTTGGTTGGCTCGTCGAGCAGGATCAGGTTGCCGCCCTCTTTGAGGGTGAGCGCCAGGTTGAGCCGGTTGCGTTCACCACCGGACAAAACCCCGGCCGGCTTCTGCTGGTCGGGACCCTTGAAGCCGAACGCCGAGACGTAGGCCCGCGACGGAATCTCGTTCTGTCCGACCTGGATGTGGTCCAGCCCGTCGGAAACGACTTCCCACACCGTCTTCTTCGGGTCGATACCGGCCCGGGACTGGTCGACGTAGCTCAGCTTGACGGTCTCGCCCACCTTGACGGTTCCGCTGTCGGGCTGCTCGAGCCCCACGATGGTCTTGAACAGCGTGGTCTTGCCGACGCCGTTGGGGCCGATGACTCCGACGATGCCGTTTCGCGGCAGCGTGAAGGACAGGTCCTTGATCAGCGTGCGTCCCTCGAAGCCCTTGTCGAGGTGCTCGACCTCGACCACCAGGTTGCCCAGCCGCGGGCCGGTGGGAATCTGGATCTCCTCGAAGTCGAGCTTGCGGGTCTTCTCCGCTTCGGCGGCCATCTCCTCATAGCGCTGTAGCCGGGCCTTGCCCTTGGCCTGCCGGGCCTTGGCGCCCGAGCGCACCCAGGCCAGTTCCTCTTGCAGCCGCTTCTGCAGTTTGGCGTCCTTGCGGCCCTGCACCGCCAGCCGCTCGGCCTTCTTCTCCAGATAGGTCGAGTAGTTGCCCTCGTAGGGGTAAGCCCGGCCGCGGTCGAGTTCCAG
The DNA here is from genome assembly GCF_049673265.1 of Mycobacterium sp. Lineage (GTDB taxonomy): Bacteria > Actinomycetota > Actinomycetes > Mycobacteriales > Mycobacteriaceae > Mycobacterium. The sequence continues at coordinate 14,423 of NZ_JBATXN010000184.1, forward strand.
GATCCATTGTGCGACGTTGTCCAGGAAGTACCGGTCGTGAGTCACCGCCAGGACCGCCCCCGCGTAAGCGGCCAGGTGCTGTTCGAGCCACTGCACACTCTCGGCGTCCAGGTGGTTAGTCGGCTCGTCGAGTAGCAACAGATCCGGTTTGGCCAGCAGCAGCTTGCACAGCGCCACCCGGCGGCGCTCACCGCCGGACAGGTGCGTCACCGGCTCGTCGGGCGGCGGGCAGCGCAACGCGTCCATCGCCTGCTCGAGCTGCGAGTCGAGATCCCACGCGTTGGCGTGGTCGAGGTCCTCCTGCAGCCGGCCCATTTCGTCCATCAGTTCGTCGGAGTAGTCGGTGGCCATCAGTTCGGCGACCTCGTTGAACCGGTCGAGCTTGACCTTGATTTCGCCAAGGCCTTCTTCGACGTTGCCGCGAACGGTTTTCTCCTCGTTCAGCGTCGGTTCCTGTTGCAGGATGCCGACGGTGGCATCGGTGGCCAGGAACGCTTCGCCGTTGTTCGCCTTGTCCAGCCCGGCCATGATCCGCAAGACGCTCGACTTGCCTGCCCCGTTGGGGCCCACGACACCGATCTTGGCGCCCGGATAGAAGCTCAGCGTGACGTCGTCGAGGATGACTTTGTCGCCGTGCGCCTTGCGGACCTTTTTCATCGTGTAGATGAACTCAGCCATGCAGCAGTGTTACCTCTCTGGTCTTTCGTTGCTCGCCGACCATCCTAGGCAGTACCGCTGCGGAGCTGTTTAGGCCGACAGCGGTAACGCCGTCTCGGTCGCGGGGGCCGCGTCATCGCCGGCTTCGGTGTCGGTCGCATCGGCCTCGACCGCTGGTGTGCTCGCGGCATCTGTTCCCACCGAGACCATCTTTTCGATGCGGGCATGGCAGCGGGACAGATCGGGGCCGACCGAAGTGGCGCGCATCTCCAACGTCGAGCGGCGAACGCCGTCGCGGTCCTCGTATTCGCTGGTGTACATGTGGCCCACCACGATCACTGGCGAGCCTTTGCCCAGCGACGCACCCACGCCGGAGACCAGCCGACCCCAGCAGTTCACGGTGACGAACAGCGAATTGCCGGCCTCCCAGGTGCCGTCGGCGCCGCGCCGGCGTGAATTGCTGGCTACCCGGAACTTCATTACTTCCTGTGCCCCCGCCTGCCGGCGCTTCGGGTCGTTCACGATGTTTCCGACCACGGTTACCTGCGTTTCGAACATTGCTCTTCCTTTCCGAATATGGCGGTGCTCTGCCAAACGACCCGGGCAATCCCGGTGACGCCACACCGCCGGTGCTGGCTCCAGTCAGCGCCGCCGGACCGACAACCTCGGCTGTGTCGACTCGCGAGGAGCGCAACCGGTGGATAGAACCGCGACTGTGGATAAACGGGATATCGCATGCGCCACGTTTTGCAGCAGCGGGTAATGCTTCGGAGCTGTTGCTGGTGTGACTCGTGGTAGTCCGGTCGCCGATGAAGCGATCGAGCTAGTGCCGCGAGGTGTCGCGTCGGGCTAGTTCGGCCAACATCGCGTTGTATGCCGTCAGCTCGGCGTCGTCGTCGCGTTCGGCGGCGCGATCCAGCCGCTTGGCGGTGCGCTGGTCGCTGCGCGTCCATTGCACAAGCAACGCGATCATCACCACGATCAGCGGTATTTCCCCTGCCGCCCAAGCTATTCCACCGCCGAGCCGTTGATCGCCCAACAGGTCGGTGTGCCAGCTCAGGTGCAGCGACCGGTAGAAGCTCGCGCCGAGCACCTTCTGCATGCTCATCAGGAACACGCCGAAGAATGCATGCAGCGGCAACGACGCGAAGACCACGGCCACCTTGGCCAGCGGCGGGATGGGCCGCGGCGTCGGGTCGACACCGATCACCACCCAATAGAAAAGGTAGCCGCTGACCAAAAAGTGCACATTCATCGCGACATGGCCCATGTGGCTGCCGACCGCGGCGTCGAAAAGGCCACCCAGATAAAGCCCGTAGAACCCCGCGATGAACAACACCGTGGCGACTATCGGATTGGTGAGGAACCTCGAAAGCTTGCTGTGCAGCGCGGCCAGCAACCATTCCCGCATGCCCGGCGGATCGTCGCGGCCGGCGCTCGGCAATGCCCGCAACGCCAGGCTGACCGGACCACCCAACACCAGCAGGATGGGGACCAGCATCGACAGCAGCATGTGATCGGCCATGTGCATGCTGAACATCGCCGGCATGTACCGCCCCAAACCCGACGAGGTGACGAACAGCAACGCCAGGCAGCCCAGCAGCCAGGACACGGTCCGGCCCGCTGGCCAGTGGTCGCCACGGCGCCGAAGCCGCCGCACCCCGGCCAGGTATAGCCCGGCGAACACCAAGGCGGCCGTGCCGAAAATCAGGTCGAAGCGCCAGTCGAACAGCACCCGCGCCGGGGTGGGCGGTCCGGCGAAGTCGTAGCCGATCTTCACGTCGGGAATCGAGGGGATGCCGGTCGGCAGCGGCGGTGGCGGTGTGCGCCCCAGGCCGACGGCGATCCCGAAAGTGACGCCGAAGATCAGTGCCTCGATCAGCGTCAGCCGCAGCAGGGCAGTGCGTGCACTCGGATTCGCTTGCAGCGCAGTCACTCCGCTGCGTCGCTGACGCCAGCCGGCGACCCCGAGCAGACACAGCGCGACGAACTTGGCGAGCACCAGCCGCCCGTAGTCGGTAGTCAGCAGGTCCGATGGCAGAACCCGCACCAGCGCGTTGACAATTCCGCTGAGCGCCATAGCGACAAAACACCACAACGCGATGACGGAGAATCGCCGCGCGGCCAGGTCGGCGTGTCCTCCGCCGCGGATGACGTGGGCCAGCAGCGCCAACAGGCCACCGGCCCACAGGCTCGCCGCCACCAGATGGATCAGCAGGCTATTGGTAGCCAGATCGTGGGAACCGCCGGCCGACGAGTGACCGGTGAGCCCGAGCGGTATCAGGGTCACCAGTGCGCCCACCAACAGCACCGGCGTCCATGACCAGCGCAGCACCGGCAGACTTGCCAACATCACCGCCGCAGCCAGCAACGCCGTTAACCGCCAGGCCGTCGCAATATTGATCAGGCTGGCCACCGACCAGATCGTCGCCGGGTTGAGATGAGCGGTGATCGGCTGACCGGAGACGTCGGAAATCGTCAGCGGGACCAGGAGCGCGGCGCATACCGCCCAGGCGCCGGTCGCTACCGTTCCGATCCGGACCGCACGGTAGCCGTCGACGTCCAAGACGCCGTTGCGCTGCGGCGGAACCAAGAAGGCGGCGAAAAGAAACGCGCCCACGGCCACCACGGCTGCGACCTCACCCGCCGCCCGAACAAACGGCAAGCCCAGCGTGGTCACAGGACCAGGGTCGGGTAGCCCGGTCGCGGTCAGCGCAGCGGCCACCGACAGCGCCCCGATCCCGGCCGCGGTGCACCCGGCAAGCGCCGCCACCCCGGCGAGCAGCGGCCACACCGCCGCGCCGCGCTTAGTGGTCGGAGCGCCCGTCATGCATCAAGAGTATGGGCACCTGCCTGCCGGCTATTGATCGTGGCGACGTCCGGCCCGCGCCTGCACCTCGCGAGCGACGAACTGGGTGCGCGCGATCTGCGCGACATGGTCGAAATCCTGCAGAATCGATCGCAATTCTCGGCGGAACGCGACCCGGCGCTCGACCAAGTCCGGTGCGGGTTTCAGCAAGTCCTGGTCGGCGGCGACCTGGCGTGCGGTCGCGAACAGCAGCGTTGACACCGGCTCGCTGCTGCGTACTCGGCCCTGCGCGACGTATTGGCGGCCGACACCCAGCGCCAACTTGGTGAGTTCCTTCTCACTGATATCCGTCGGCGCATCGCGCAATACATCAGCCACGATCTCGTAGGCCTCGAAGAACACCCGCAGCATCGCGTCCGACATCAACGGCCGTTTCGCGTACAGCATTGCTTCGATCTCCCCACCGCCCGCGGCAACGTGGGCTTCCCAATCCTCATGCCAGGCCATCTCTTCGGCGATGTTTTCCCGGAAGGCGGCCGAGTCAGCAAAGTAGAAGTCGAATTTCAGTAGGTCGCGCAGCCGCATGGCCTGATTCCAAAACGCCTCCAGCCGATCGCCTTCGGCGTGACTGGCATGCGCCAGCGCCAATTCGACGATGACGGTCTCCAGAAATGCGTGTATCACCGAATTGCGGTAGAAGGCTGCGGTGTGCTCATCCTCGGGGGCGATGCGCCACACGGGTTCTCGGCCGCTGTCGATTCGGGTGATCGGATGCCCGTTGGACAGCGCGTCCACCGCCGCCCGTACGCCTTCGGGTGTGCGCAGCCGTAGCGCACTGGTAGACATCGGGGTTTGTTTGCGTTCGAGATAGTCCAGTGAGTCCTGCAGGGTGTGGTGCAATTGCCCGAGCGTCAATGCCACCCCGTGCGTGGTCAGCAGCAATGCCGATACCAGACCGGTGGCATTCACCGGGGTTGCTTGCAGAATCCGCCATGCGACTTCGAACGACATCTTCTGCAGCGCAAGCCGTTTGGCGGCTTCATCCGCAGCGATCGAGCCATGCGACGGGCCGAGATGCTCGCGCATCGAGACAGCCTCGGGGAAACGAACGTAGATCTTGCCGTAATTGCGTTCACCCTGGGCCTTGATGAAGCGGTACATCCAGCTCAAACCCTCGGGCCGCTTCTCGCCGCCGCGGGCATAGGCGGCATACTCGGCGGTTTCGTGCAGCTGGTCGAAGCTGATCGAAACACCTTGCAGCAGAATGTCATCGCTGCGGCCGTCCAAGTAGGCGTCGGCCACGTAGCTCATCAGTCCCAGTTTGGGTGGCAGCATCTTGCCAGTCCGCGAGCGGGTGCCCTCGATGGACCAGCTCAGGTTGAAACGCTTCTCCACGACGTAGCCGACGTACTCCTTGAGTACGTATTTGTAGAGCGCGTCGTCGCCGATATTTCGCCGGATGAAGATGACGCCGGCGCGGCGCATCAGCGGGCCCATCACCCCGAATGCCAGGTTGACACCGGCGAAAACATGCACCGGCGGCAGCCGGTTTTCCTGCATCGCGACCGGCATCACCGCTCCGTCGATGTAGGACCGGTGCGAGAACAGCAGCACCGCCGGATGAGCTTCCAGCGCGGTGCGCATCGCCGCCACCTGGTACTCGTCGTAGTCGATCTCCCGATCAAATCCCCGACTGAACAGCCGGTTCAGGACGGAGACCAGGTCGACGGAAACTCGGCTCCACCCGGTGGCGAGCTCGTCGAGCATTTCTCCGGCTTCCTCGACGGTGGCGCCCGGAATCTTTTCCAAGCCGGCACGAAATCGCGCGGACGCCAGAATCTCGGGCCGCACCAGCCGCGGAGACTTGTATTGCGGTCCAAGGATTCGGTATTCGGCGCGCTCCATCGCCAGTAGCGCGCGGCGGGTGACGAAATGCGCGAATTCACGCGGATTTTCGCCGACCGTGATGTCCCGCCATTGCTGACGAAGTTCGGATACCTTGGCCGATTCGCCGGCCACCACCCGGGCGCGGGACGGATCAGCGCGCAGAATGCGGCGCTGCTGACGCTCACTGGGCTGGTAGGGATTTCGTCCGGGGATCAACGCCGCCACCCGGCTCAAGTTTGACGCGTCGGCTTGCGGCATCCAGAAGACCCGCACCGGCACGATCGATCGGTCCTCGTCTGATTCGAGCTGTTCGACCAGCTGGGCGAGCGCGGCGGGTGGCGAATCGCGTGCCGGCAACGGCAGAACCTCGAGGTTGGTTTCCGGGTGCCGGTTCCGTTGCTCGTCCAACCACCACGCCAGCAGCTCCGATTCCACCGGCGAGGACGCCGACGCCAACACCAAGGTGTCGTCGGCGGTGCTGAACGTGCCGCTATCGGTCACGATCGCCCTCTCGGCCGAGGCGTGCGCGGTTGGGCCTTGGTGACCTTGCGCGCCGACGCTTTCGGTTGAGCCGCTTTAGCGGTCTTCTTCGCCCCGGCCTTCGCCGCCGTGGCCTTGGCCGGCTTCGCGGTTTTGGCTGATTTGTTTGCGGCCTTACGCGGCGTCTTTTTCGGCGCCGCCTTCTTTTCCCGGCGATACAGGCTGGCTTCGGGCAGCTCGTCGACCGGCCAGTCGGCCAACGTGTCTAGATACAGCTGGCGAACCTCGGCGATCCGATCCGACAACGTGGCAAGTGTCCAGTCGCGCACCGAGATTGGCGGAAAAACCGCGACATCCACCGTGCCCGGATTCATCGTCATCGAGTCCCGCGCGGCGACGATCTCGGCGTTGCGGATCACGATCGGCACGATCGGGATGCCGACCGTCATCGCGATGCGGAAGGCTCCCTTCTTAAACGGCCCGACGCTGGTGGTATCCAGCCGGGTGCCCTCGGGCGCCATCACGACCGACAAGCCCTTCTTCGCGCGTTCTTCGACTTGGTGCAACGTCTCGACCGCGGCGGCCGAATCATCGCGGTCGATGAATGCGGTGTCCAACAGCTTGCCCAGCGTGCCCATGATCGGGTCGCTGGCCAACTCCTTCTTGCCCACGCTCACCCAGTTGTCGCGGACCAGCGCGCCGCTGATGACCGGGTCGGCCTGGTTGCGGTGGTTGAAGATGAACACCGCCGGACGTTCGGCGTTCAGGTTCTCGGCGCCGATGACATTGAGATGCACGCCGCTGGCGGCCAACAACAGTTGTGACCAGGTTGAGGTGAAGAAGTTCACTCCCCGGCGGCGGCTGCGGGTCAGCAGGCCGATACCCACTGCGCCAGCGGCAACTGGGACGATCGAGCCGAAACCGGCCAGGGTTCGCAGCTGCGAGCCGATCCCGCCGCCGCCGCGGCTGGTGAATTGCAGGATCGGCCAGCCGCGCCTGCGGGCGACCGCGGCCATCTTGCCTTCGGGATTGGTCGGCCGCGGGTTGCCAACCAGGTACATCAAGGCGACGTCTTCGTCACCGTCAGCGTAGAAGTAGCTGTCCCTGAGGTCGATGTCGTTCTCGGCGGCGAACTTTTGTACCGCAGCAGCTTTGCCGGGTCCCCAGAGGATCGGCTTCAGCACATCCCCGGTGAGGCTGCCGTCCTCGTTGGTCTCGAACTTGTTGGTGAGCGTGTTGACGATGCCGAGGAAGCGGGCCACCGGGCCGACCTGAATGGTCAACGCCGACGAACTGAGCACCACGGTGTGACCGCGAGCCAGGTGGGCGCGCACCAGGTCGCGCATCTCCGGGTAGATCCGCGACTCGATTTTTTGGTGGAATAGCCGCTCACCGATCTCTTCCAGATCGCTCAACGCGCGCCCACGGAGCGCACCTGAGGCCGTGCGGATCAGTTGTTCGAACTCGATGCGGCCAAGCTGGTGGTTGAGGCCGGCAGTGACCATGCTGATCAGCTCGCCGACGCCCATGTCGCGTCGGCGCAGCCTTTCCTGAGTCAGGATGACCGCAGTGAAGCCGGCAACCAGGGTCCCGTCCAGGTCGAAGAACGCGCCGATCTTTGGTCCTGGCGGGCTGGCCATGATTTCGGCGACCGACCCCGGCAAGCGAAGATCCCGCGGCGACTTCCGCGACTGCCGGTCCTCTGTATCGCGGTCGGCCGTCACGATCCCGCCGCCGATCGGTTCGGCGAGCCGGGCGCCTGGGCGGCGAACGACGCGGGCGCCGCATGCAAGGCGGGGTCGCCGGCCAGCGCGAGGATCTCGTCGAAACCCTCCAGCAGGCACCGCGCGAACAGCGCCTCGTCGCGCACTGCGGCGCGGTCGTAACGCGCGGTGATGGTGCAGTACCCGCCCCTCGATATCAGCACGACCATCATCGCCACGCCGGGCAATGGGCCAATTCCGTACTGCCGCAAGACCTTTGCACCGGCTAGATAGGTATCGCCGGGGAACACCGGAACGTTGCTGGCCTGGACGTCAGAGCCGACGATCGAGCCGGTCATCGACTCCAGCATTGGCGTCGGCAGCACGCTCAACACCGGGGCGATGGAACCGATGATGTCCATGGCTGGCTCGTCGCGGCGCTGGGTCATCTGCGCGCGGATCTTCTGCATGCGGGCTATCGGATCGGCAGTGCCTATCGGGGCCGCCAGGTTTACACCGGTGAACCGGTTGCCGCCCGCGGCGTCGGATTCGGCGCGCAGGCTGACCGGCACCGCCATCGGCAGTTTGGCTATCGGCACCCCGAGTGCCTGGTGGTAGCGGCCCAACGCGCCGCACACACCGGCCAGGTACGCGTCATTGATCGAGCCCCCGCCCGCTTTTGCCGCCTTGTGCAGGTCCGCGAGCGGGATGTCGAGCGCTTCGCTGCGGGTGGCCAGGCTGCGGCGACGCAGCAGCGGCGACGGTTCGGCTGCCCGGCTCATTACCCGCACCCCCGAGCGGGCATACCCGACCGCACCCGAAACCGCGGCACCGGGGTTAAGCACCGCCCGCCCGACCATCGATACGGCTCCCGACAGCGCGCCCAAGACCCCGCCGACAACGTTGGCGGGCAGGTGGTTGAAACCTTCGCGCATCAGGTCGTTGGCCGAAAGATCCTGGGGAATGGGTTGGGCGGGCGCCGGCTGCGGCGATGGATCCCGCTCGAGGTCGTAAATCTGCGCGAACATCTCCACGCTGCCGAGACCGTCGGTGACGGCGTGCGACAGGTGCAGCAGCGTAGCCGCCTTTCCGTCAGCGAGGCCCTCGATCAGGGTTGCCGTCCACAGCGGCCGTGCGATGTCGAGCGGGGATTGCAGCATCACCTCGGCCAGATCGAATACCTGTCTCATCGAGCCTGGTTCTGCGACGCGCATTCTTCGCACGTGGAAGTCCAGGTTGAAGTCGGGATCGACTACCCAGCGCGGCGCGGCGGTCGGCAAGGTCGGCACGACCACTTTCTGTCGCAGCCGCAACACGCGCCGGGATGCATTCTCAAAGCGAGTCCGAAAGCGGTCCCAATCCGGCGTGGTGTCCAGGATTTCCAAAGCCATGATGCCGGAGCGGGTACGCGGGTTGGCCTCGCCGCGATGCAACAGGTAATCGACCGCCCCCAGCGCCGCGGGCAATCCGGCCGCGTCGACCGTCTCAGCCACCGGCACTCCTCCGTCCTGTCGCCGCGCCCGTTGCACGGCGCGCCAATACACAATGCCCAGGGCCCCACGTCGCGCCGCAGGCCACTTTAACGCTAGCCCGGTTGGCGCGATGGCGGTAGCTGATTGTGCGGATCAGAAGTCCGGTTTAAGCACAATCCCGGTCGCCGGTGAATTGGCCTGGCGGCCTAACGAATTGGAAATGTGCCGGCGTAGCGCAGCGAGCATTTCAACTGGCGGGTGTCGCGCGTCCGCGCAAAACCGCCGATCGCGAGCGAAGATATCGTCCGTAGACGACACCAAAAAAGTCAGCCACAGCATCGGCGGCCAGTCGAGACCGGACCGTGGCGAACATGTCAAAGGCGTGGTGTGCGTTGGGAAGCTCGGCGTAGCAGACGGTGCGGGCGCCGGCCTTGCGGAGCGCGCCAGAGAAAGCCCGCGCCTGCAAACTGGGAATCACCGAATCATTCTCGCCGTGCAAGACAAAGAACGGTGGCGCGCCCCGATGCACATGCGAAATCGGCGATGCCGATTCGAACAGTCCGGGTTGGTCGGCATAACGCGCTTGCATAACAAAATGCTCGAGAAAAGGCAGCATCATTTCGTGCATTTTTCCGACATCGGTCAGGTCGTAGACGCCGTAATAGGGCGCGGCCGCTTGAACGCTGGTGTCGGCATCCTCGAAGCCGGGCTGCAGGCGGTGGTCGTTAGCGGTGAGCGCGGCCAGGGAGGCCAAGTGCCCGCCGGCGGAGCCACCCGTGACCGCGATGAAGTCAGGGTCGCCGCCGTACTCGGCGATGTTGCGGCGCACCCAGGCCAGCGCGCGTTTGACGTCGATGATGTGCGCCGGCCACGCCTTGGCCGGGCTCTTGCTGTAGTCGATGGACACGCAGATCCAGCCGAGCTCAGCCATCCGGCCCATCAGCGGATATGCCTGAGGCCGTTTACCGTTGACGGTCCACGCGCCGCCGGGGATCTGCACCAGGACCGGCGCCCGGCCGCCCGGCTTGATGTCGGGATGGCGCCAGACGTCCAGCAGGTGGTTGCGGCGGTCCGGGCCGTAGGCGATATCCGAAGTCTGCGCCGCATAACGGCGGCGATGTCCGGTTGCCTGCAAGAGCCCGCCGCGACGTGCGCACGCCGCGGAAACGGTGATCGGGTGACGGGCTTTTTCGGTGTATTGCGGCCCGAAGGACTCTTCCAGTGCGGCAGTGAGGATGTCGTCGGCCCGCTGCGCCGCCCAGCTGGTCGCGACCCGGCCAACCGACAGCGGGGTCACCCCAGACAGCGCATGCCCGGTCACAACGTGCGGGGGAAATTCGGCCGACAGCCACTGGGCCAAAAAGCGGACCACCCACGGCGAGCCCCGTAGCAGCAGCGCGCCGGTGCGATATGCGCCAATCGGCGCCGCGGCCAGCTGCAGTCCCTGGCGCAGCACTTCGGCGCGTGCATGCGAGTACCGCGCTCTGACATCTATGGCTACGGTCATGCCTGCCACTCCTCGCCGTTGAGCACACGCAGCCGGAAGCGTACGTGTGTGGCGGGCCTCACACTAGCGAATCACTGTTCCTGCCAACGACATTTCTATCGGCGTTGCGTACTCAGAGTCCGCCTGCCGCGCCGTTGGCTACACTGACCTGGGCTTAGCAGTCTCCGGCCCCCGTAGCTCAGCTGGACAGAGCACATGACTTCTAATCTTGTGGTCGCAGGTTCGAGTCCTGCCGGGGGCACCGATCTGATACTGATGTGACTGCTGGGCCTTTTGGGCACCAGCAGCCCTGATTCGCGGAGGTGCCCGGTGGCCGATCTGGTGCTGTTCAGCGTTGACGAGCACGTCGCGCTGATCACCGTCAACGACCCGGACCGACGCAACGCCGTCAACGACGAGATCTCAAAGCAGTTGCGCGCGGCCGTGGAACGGGCCGAGGCCGATGCCGATGTGCACGCCGTCGTCATTACCGGCGCCGGGAAGGCATTCTGCGCAGGAGCTGATCTCAGCGCCTTGGGCAGCGCCGCCGAGCAGGGACTGCTGCGGATCTACGACGGGTTTATGGCCGTCGGCAAGTGCACGCTGCCCACGATCGCCGCCGTCAACGGACCGGCCGTCGGAGCCGGCCTGAACTTGGCGCTGGCCGCCGATGTGCGCATCGCTGGGCCGAACGCGTTGTTCGATGCGCGTTTTCAGAAGTTGGGACTGCATCCCGGCGGCGGGGCGACCTGGATGCTGCAGCGCGGGGTCGGACCGCAGGTCGCCCGCGCGGCCCTGCTGTTCGGTATGCGCTTCGACGCCGAATCCGCTGTGCGGCATGGGCTGGCGCTCAGCGTTGCCGACGATCCGGTTGCTGCGGCGTTGAAACTGGCGGCTGGGCCCGCGGCTGCCCCGCGCGAGGTCGTGCTCGCGACGAAGGCGACCATGCGCGCGACGGCCAGCCCCGGATCGGTCGATGCCGAGCAGCACGAACTGGCCAAGGACATCGAACTCGGGCCGCAGGCTCATTCGATCAAATCACCGGAGTTCGCTGCCCGGCTGGCTGCGGCGCGCGGCAAGTAAGCGCGACCGCTACAGATCACGCAGCGCCGTTTCCGGCGACTCGATCAGGCTGCGCAGCTCCCCCAGAAGCTGCGCCACATTGGCGCCGTCGGCGACCCGGTGGTCGAACACACAGGTCAGCGTCATCTGGGGACGTACCACGACCGTGTCGTCCAGGGCCATGGGCCGGGGTTTGAGAGACCCGATGCCCAGAATCGCGGCCTCCGGGTAGTTGATCACCGGCACCCCGTCATCAAGCCCAAGTGCCCCGAAGTTCGACACGGTAAAAGTCGAGCCGGCAAGCTCGGCCGGTTTCAACGTGCCGGCCCGGGCTTCCCGACTCAGCCGCGTGACGCGTTCAGCGAGTTCGCGCGTGGTCTTGGCCTGCGCGTCAGTGATCACCGGGACCAGCAGGCCGCGGGGCGCGGCGACCGCGAAACCCAGGTGGATCGCGTGATGGGAATGCACCTGCGGGCCGTCAGGGCCATCGACCCACGTGGAGTTGAGAATCTTGTTGTGCGTCAACGCGATTACCAGAAACCGCAGGGTGAGCACGAACGGTGAGATGACTTCATCGCGAAGCCGCATCAAGGCTGTGCAGTCGACCCGCACACTCGCATGTGCATCGGGAATCGTACTGCGGGACAGTGCCATTCGCTCCGCCATGTGAGCGTGAACTCCGCGCACCGGCAATACGTCATATGACACGCCAGGCCGTTCGGCGCCGACTCCAGCGGCCGCCAGCACAGCCTCCCGGCTGATCACGCCGTCCGGGCCCGGTGGCACGTGGGCCAGATCCACCAGCAGTTCGGCGGCCAACTTCCGTACGGACGGTTTGGCTTTGGGACGTCGCCGGCTGGTGTCGAGCGCATCGTCAGCCCCATATCCGACGAGTACCGGCCTGCGCGTGGACAACTCACCGTTGGAGGACGCGGCCTTAGGCATCGCACCGGGCGCGGTATCGATACGTACCAGCGACGAACCGACAGCCAGCACATCGCCTTCGGCTCCATGTACTTCGACGATCCGGCCCGCGTACGGGCTGGGGATCTCGACTTCGGCCTTGGCGGTCTCCACCGAGCACAACGGCTGGTTGAGTTCGACATCGTCGCCGACCGCGACGCGCCAGCACGCCAGTGTCACCTCTTCGAGGCCCTCGCCTAGGTCTGGTACGACGAACACCTTGATCCGGTCCTGATCGGAAGGCGTGTTCATGGCTGCTCCAGTACGCGCTCGACGCAATCCAGCAGTCGATCGGGACCGGGTAGCCACAACTTCTCCAGTCGCGCCGGCGGGTATGGGGTGTCAAACCCGCAGGCGCGCAACACCGGTGCTTCGAGCTCGTAGAACATCTCT
>NZ_JBATXN010000185.1:0-5810 GCF_049673265.1 Mycobacterium sp.
ATTGCGTCCAAATCACCGCTGCTTACCCTGTTCAACCTGGTATCTAGGTTGCCTCTTAGGGGGCGGATTTCCAAACCGAGACCCAGTGCTCTAAGCTGTGCGGCCCTCCGGGGCGACGACGTGCCGACCACCGAGCCGCTCGGCAGCTGTGCCAGCACTAACCCGTCACGGGCGACGACGGCGTCGCGTGGGTCCTCCCGTGGCGGTATGGCGGCGATCACGAACCGCGGATCGTCGGCGGTAGGCAAATCCTTGTGCGAATGCACCGCCACGTCGACGCGGCCGTCCTCGATGGCCTGTCGCAGCGCGGCGGTGAAGACCCCGACGCCGATGCTGGCGATCGGGTCCGTCGAGCGGTCGCCTTCGGTGCTGATCGTGACCAGCTCGGCGGCATGGCCATTAGCGAGCAAGGCGTCGCGGATACCACCGGCTTGGGTGGTGGCCAGTAGACTGCCCCGAGTGCCTATCCGGATCACGTCGACCAAGCGGCTACTCAGCGGAATCGGTTGGCAGAACAGGCAATTCGCCTGCAGTAGCGACAGCGTCGACGGCGTTCTGGTCGAGTTCGAACAACTCGCGCAGCGCTTCGGCGTAGCTGTCGCCACCGGGTGCGCTGGCCAACTGCTTGATCCGCACGGTGGGTGCGTGCAGCAGCTTGTCCACCACCCGGCGCACGGTGCGAGCCACCTCGTCGCGGTGGGCGGCGTCGAGCTCGGGCAGCCGGTTGTCCAAGCGCAGCAACTCCGCCTCGACGACGTCGGCGGCGCGCTGGCGCAGCGCGGTCACGGTCGGGGTGACCTCTGCCATCCGCTGCCCGGCAAGGTAAGTGGCGACCTCGGTGGCGACGATGTGGCGGGCGGCCTCGGTGTCGGCAGCCGCAGCACGGGCCGACGGTTCCCGCTGCACGCGATCCATGTCGACGACCCAGATGCCCGGCAGCCCGGCCACCGCCGGGTCGACGTCGCGCGGCATGCCCAGGTCGCAGATCACCAGCGGCTCGTCGCTCTCGTCGCGGCGGGCAGCGGCCAGCCCGTGGTGCACGTCGGCCAGCGACACCACCGGGCGCACGGCTCCGGTGCAGCTCACCAGGAGGTCGGCGTCGGCCAGCGCGGACGGCAGCCGATCGAAGCTGAGCGCCTCGGCTCCCACGCCCGATTCGCGGATCTTGCGCGCTAGCCGCTGCGCGCGGGGCAGTGACCGGTTGACGACGTGGATATCGCGGACACCGGCGCGGGCCAGGTGAGCCGCCGACAGGGCGCCCATCGCCCCGGCGCCGACAACCACTGCGGTTTTGCCTTTCAGCCCGCCGAGCTTGGTGTCGGCCATGCCGAGCGCGACCGAGACCACCGACGCGCCTGCGGCGTCGATCGCGGTGTCGGTGTGTACGCGTTTGCCAACCGCGAGCGCGCGTTGGGCCAGCTCATGCAGTATCCGGCCGACGGTGCGGTTGGCCTCGGCGGCGGCGTAGGCGCGGCGCACCTGGCCCAGCACCTGCTGCTCGCCGACCACGGCGGAATCCAGGCCGCTGGCCACGGCGAACAGATGCTCGACCGCGGCCTCGCTGTAGCGGACGTAGGCGTATTTGGTGAGCTCACCCAGCGACATCCCGGAATGTTCGGAAAGCACCTGCCCGATGACCGACAGACCGCCGTGAAAGGCGTCGACCACCGCGTAGACCTCGACCCGGTTGCAGGTAGACAGCACCATGGCCTCGGTGACCAGCGGCGACTGCATCATCTGGTCGACGATCTTGAGTTGGTCGGACTCGTCGGTGCTCAGCTGCTCCAGGACGGAGACCGGGGCGCTGCGGTGCGACACCCCAAAGAGCAGGACGCTCACGGCTGCATCACCTGGCCTGCTCCCTTGCTATCACCAGTGATCGAACTGATGTCCACGGTAGACGTTTGACAGGTGGCCCACCAAATTTGCGGGGTCGTCACCTGCGCTCCCCCAGATCTTTGCGCAACCGGGGCTCGTCAACCTCCCAGTAGCTGTGCTCGCGGCCGTCGAGCAGCACCACCGGCAGCCGGTCACCGAACTCGGCGCGCAGGCCGGTGTTGCCGGCCGCTGCGGCGGCCTCGACGTCGGTGGTCGACAGGTCGAAATCAAGTTCGGCGGCCAGTTGCTCCAGATGCGCGTGCACCCGATCGCAGATCGTGCACCCGGCGCGGGTCAACAACTGGACCTGTGGGCGGCTCATAGTCCCAGTGTGGCAGTTGATCTCATCCCGGGTGAGTTGTGGCGAGTGCTCCTGGTCATTACCTTTACCGCCATGGCTGAGCGGGAGCCGCTGCGGGTTAACCCCGACGTGATGCACGGGGCTTCGCAGGCGTTAGCTGGGGCGGCAAAGGATCTGAATACCAGGCTGATTGAGCTTGACAGTCAAGTCCGCGACATGCTGTCCGGCTGGCAAGGCGGGGCGGGCGGCGCGTATGGCCAAGCGTGGGATCTGTGGCATCGCGGGGCCGGTGAGGTGCAGTTGGGGCTGGCAAAATTGGCGGAGGCGGTCGGTGTCGCCGGAGTTGTTTTCCAGGCCCAGGACTCGGCGTCGGCTCAGGTGATGGGGGGCATCGAGGTTGAGTGATGCATTTAGCGTCGATCCCGATTCGTTGGCCGAAGCGGTGGCGCGGATGAGCGAGTTCGTGCGCCACACCGCATGCGTGGTTGGCGAAATCGACTCGTTGGTGAGCCATCTGCATGGGACCTGGTCGGGTCAGGCTGCGGAGGCTCACGCCGAGGCGCACCGGCATTGGTCGCGTGGCGAAGCGATGATGCGGGAAGCATTGGCGCAGTTGAAGACTGCTGGCACAACGGCCCATCACAACTACACCGGCGCGATGACCACGAATACGACCATGTGGTCGTGAGCTGATGGCGCCCTTGACGGTTGATCCGCCGGCGCTCGATGGGGCCGGCGCCGCGGTGAATTCGACCGGCGAGGGTTTGGGGTCGGTCATCTCGACGTTGACTACGGCGCTGGCGGGATGCGACGGAATGGCCGGCGACGACCCGGCAGGTGCGGCATTTGGTCGGAGCTACAACAGTTCGGCCTCCAAGCTGCTTAAGGCCATGGCTGTCACGCGAAATGGCTTGTGCGGGCTGGGTTATGGCGTGCGGATGTCGGCACACAACTATTCGGTAGCCGAAGCGTCGTCAAATATCTCCGGGCACGGCGAGCCACTTCCCGCGCCGCAGCCGCCCGCCCCGGTGTCGGCGGGCTCAGCGCCGTCAGCGGTTGGCAGCGGTGTCGGCGCCCCGGCAGGCTGGGGTTGGGTAGCTCCCTTTATCGGAATGATCTGGCCGAACGGGGATTCGGCGAAGTTGCGGGCGGCGGCGGGCGCCTGGATCAGCGCTGGAACCAACTTTGAGGCCAGTGAAATAACCGGTGCGGGAGGGCCGATGGGCACTGTTGGCGCACAGCAGATCCCCGAAGGCCCGGCCATTGCGGCGGCGTTCACCGAAGCCAATCGCAGCGCGGCCGCAATCTTGCAGCAGTGCGTGTCAATCGCGGCTCAGCTCAATGCGTATGCGGCAAAAATCGATGCAGTCCACGCGGCGATCCTGGATTTGTTGTCCCGCATCTGCGACCCGACGACCGGGATCAAAGAGGTCTGGGAACTTTTGACCGATCAGGACGAAGACGAAATCAAGAAGATTGCCAACGACATTCGCACGATCGTCAACAACTTCACCGCCGAAGTCGACGCACTGCGCCAACAAATCGCTGCCACGATCTCCGCGGCGGACACGATCCTCACCAACATGGGCCGCTACGCCGATAAGGAATGGGATCAGTTCCTGCACCACACCGATGTCGGCCGAGTCGTAAACCAAATCGGCCGATTCGGCAAGGCCTTTGGCGAAGAAGGGGTCGAATTCGTCGAGGAGGTCTGGAACTACGGGCCGCTAACCGCTTTGGTCGATCCCAAGGGCTGGTACCACTCCTGGGAGCACCTGATCGGCGGGATGGCTCCGCTGGTCGGTCTGGGTGACGAGCACGCGCCCAGCATCGTGCAGGCGTGGAAAGACTTGGGCAAAAACGCAGTCCACTGGGACGAATGGAAGACGGATCCTGTCGACGCCGCCGGGAGAAGCACCTTCGACCTTGCGACGCTTTTGATCCCTGGCGGCGGTGAAGCGGCGGCAGCCGGCAAGGGTGCTCGCGCTGCCATTGACGGAGCGGAAGCGGCGGCCAAGGCGGCTCCTAGGGAGGCCGCGGTGCCGCGGGCGCTTGAGGGTGTACCGAAAGCCGGCGCTCCTGCGCCGGCACCGCACGCGCCGCGCGTGGAACCACCACCTCCTGAGCGGCCGCCCGTGCCCCCCGACAAGCCCGCTGCACCAGCACCGACGACGCCGACCTCAGCCCCCACGGACGGTTCGCCGCCCCACGGTCCAACCGAATCGAAACCACCCGTCGCGGATAAGCCTGCCCCCGGCGAAGGTCCCAAACCACGGGTCGAGCCAGCGCCATCGGGACCCGGCCACGGGCCGACCGGAGAGGCGCCATCGGGGGCACCTCCTGCAGCTCCCAGCCACGCGCCGCTCAGCGGACCTCCCGCCGAGCCAGCACCCAACGCCCCACACACCCAGCAATCCATACCCGCGGAGCCAACAGCCCCGCCTTCCCACTTTCCGGCTGAAGGGCATCCATCCGAGCCACCGTCATCCCACACGCCTGGGCCGGGCGATCACCCATCCGCGCCACCGCACGACGGCGCGCCCGGTGATCACCCGGCTGAGCCGCCTCAGCACGATGGCGCACCCGGGGATCACCCGCCTGAGGGCGGTGCCCCGCACGGTCCCCCCGAGTTCACATACGACAACCCACTCGACCACATGAGCGACGCGCTGCGAGCATTGTCCGAACAACACTTCAATGGCAGCGGCCGAACCGTCATCGGCCCGTTTAGCCCTCCGGGAGGCGGCCTTTCGTACATCAAGCTGGCGGAAGCCCTGAAAGCTAGCTACTTCGATATCGGCGACGCATGGGATGCGGCCACCCCCGGCGAACGACTCGCCGCGAACCAGCACTTGCTCGACTTGGCTATCGCGGAACGCGACACTGTCACCCTGTCGGTACCGTTTGGAAAGATTGATCCAAATAGTTTCACTGGCGCGGAAATTCGATATCTCGAATCACACGGCTACCGACCTACAGGCACCAACACCTTGGTTCCCCCGCCCGAAGGAGGACGGTAATGGAGGAATTGCTGGAGTTCTACTTGAAATATTTCAGTTTTCTTTATCTAGATCCGAATTATCACATTACGGACTCCAGCACCGACGGCAGTGCCACAATCAACGCCTCCTTGACAGCTACAGGCCCTCTGCTCAGCTGGCAGCTTACTAACAATCTCGGCCAGATTCGGATCGATATCGCGCCGACCAAGTTGAGTTCACCGGGAAACTGGTTCCGCATATCGATAATTCGGCAGTACCTTGATGGCTATGATGAACAAAGTCCGGTATCGCCTGGCGATGCGGTGGCGTGGGTTCGAGATAATCTGAGCCGCATTGAGGAGCTCTTTTCCGACTCATCAGCTACTGCGTCTTGCACAGCACTTACGGAACTCGAGAATGCAAACGCTATCAAATACTGGGGTACTCCGAAGGAATAATTTAGCTACGGCGGCTGAAGTAAGATATCAGGAATCACGCGGATGTCGGCAGCTAGACGACACACATAGGTCCCACCCGCTGGAGAGGCCGGGAAATGAGAACGCTCTTGGAGTACTTTCTACAATACTTTGGTTTTCTGTACTTGGATCCCTGATATCGAATCACGAATTCGACACCACCAGCGGTGTCGC
>NZ_JBATXN010000186.1:0-6289 GCF_049673265.1 Mycobacterium sp.
CCTACCATCCGTCCGAAATGTAATAACTGTATTCCTAATATTAGGAGAAGCGATGTACAAGGTCGGCGTGTGGGGTCCGGGCTCGATGGGGCTGATCGCCCTGCGCGGAGTGATCGACCACCCACAGCTGCAACTCGTCGACCTCGTGGTGCACAGCGATGCCAAGGTCGGTCGCGACGCGGGGCAGTTGTGCGGGGTCGCCCCGGTGGGCGTCGCGGCGACGAAGGAGGCCGCGAGCATGCTGGCCGGTGACGCCGACGTGGTGGTCTATGCCGCGGCGGCAAACCTGCGGCCGGCCGAGGCGATCGCAGACATGGAGTCAATCCTGCGGGCGGGCAAGAACGTGGTGTCGTGCTCGGTGGTGCCGCTGGTCTTTCCGGACGCCGTCGACGCGGCCTTCACCGAGCCGCTACGGGCGGCCGCAATTGCCGGAGGAGTGTCTTTCTTCACCACAGGAATCGACTCGGGATTTGCCAACGACATTCTGCCGCTGGTCCTTTCGGGGGTCTCCCGAGTTATCGAGTCGGTCCGGGTCACCGAGATGTTCAACTACGCGACCTATCCCGACAAGGACGCGGTGTACGAGATCCTCGGGTTCGGCAAGCCTCCCGAGGAGACACCGTTCGCGGCCACGCCCGGCGTGTTCACGTTCGGCTGGGGTCCGGTGCTGCACCAGCTCGCCGCTGGGTTGGGAGTCAAGATCGCTACCATCGACGAGGACGTCGAACGGGTCGCCGCCGAGGAGTCATTCGACACTCCGACCGGCCATATCGCCGCCGGCACGATCGCCGCGATGCGGTCCACCCTCACCGGATACGTCGATGGCGCACCGACTTTCGTCATCGACCACGTCACCCGGATGCGAGACGACATCGCCCCGGACTGGCCGCAGCCGCACATTTCGATCGAGTCGAAGGATCTCGGATTCGGATTGGCGTCCGGCCGCGGTCTGTATCGGGTCGAGATTGACGGCTCACCGAGCATGCGCTGCGAGTTCGAGATGGCCGACGACCACGACCACGACCTGGGCGCGCGGATGGCCGGCGCCTCCCGGATGGTCAACGCCATCCCGGCGGTGTGCGAGGCGCAGCCGGGTCTGCTTTCGGCGTTGGATCTGCCATTGGTCACCGGCGCGGGGCTGGTCCGCTCGGTGCCGGGCCCGTCACCGGACAGCCGGCTCTTCTAGCGCCGGGCTCAAAGCTGCTGCGGCACGCCGAATTTCGCGAACAGCGTGGTGTCGAGGAACGCCACCACATGCGACACCCCGTCGGCACGCATGTCCAGCACTTGCAACTGGAACGGCAGGTGCTTGTCGCCGTCGCGCATATACATCGCAGCGGCGGGCTGTCCGTTGGCGGTCAACGGGATCAGGCGCATATCGCCGGGCGCCTCCGCGGGGCACTGCTGGTGGATGAGCGCCGCGATCGCCTGCGGACCCTGATACCAGCCGACATACGGTGGCATCTCCCAGATCGCCTCGCTGGTGAATATTTCCGCCAGCCTGTCGATGTCGTAGGCCTCGAAAGCAGCGATGTAATCCGCCAGGCGGTCCTGCGCATCGGCGGAATCCGGCGCCGCCAGCCGGTCCTCAGAGCTGGGCCCGACGGCCTCTAGCTGCGACCGCGCACGCTGCAGCAGGCTGTTGACGGCGGCCGTGCTGGCGCCGATTGCCTCGGCCACTTCGGCGGCCTTCCACTGCAGCACTTCGCGCAGCACCAGCACCGCTCGCTGCCGGGGCGAAAGGTGTTGCAGCGCCGCCACGAAGGCCAGCCGCACCGATTCACGAGTACTGACAATCTGAGAAGGGTCAGCGGGATCTTTGGAGACGTCCGGCAACGGCTCGAGCCACGCCACCTCGGTTCGCTCGATCAGTTCTCCGGCCGGGTCCGAACTGGGTGCGCCCAAGCCCGTCGGCAACGGCCGGCGCGATCGGCCCTCCAGCGCGGTCAGGCAGGTGTTGGTGGCGATGCGGTGCAGCCAGGTGCGCACCGACGACTTTCCCTCGAACCGGTCGTAGGCCTTCCACGCGCGCAGGAAGGTCTCCTGCACCAGATCCTCGGCGTCGTGCAACGAACCGGTCATCCGGTAGCAATGTGCGAGTAGTTCGCGTCGGTAGGGCTCAGCGCTGGCAGAAAAATCCGGGTCGCCACGGGCGAAATCTTCGGCGAGCACGCTCACCCGAGCGAGCTTACGCACCACGCCCGACATGTGGGGTCCGCCCGCCGACGATGCGCGCCGTGGAGCGGCGCGAGGAGAAGGCGGGCAATCCGGCTACGCTGCCCCTGATGACAACCACCCGCACCGAACGGTCCTTCGACGGTGCGGGCGGTATCCGCATCGTTTACGACGTCTGGACGCCCGACATCGCACCGCGCGGGGTCGTCGTGCTGTCGCACGGGCTGGGCGAACACGCCCGCCGCTACGACCATGTCGCTGCGCGGTTAGGTCAGGACGGCCTGGTTACCTACGCGCTCGACCACCGCGGACATGGCCGCTCTGGCGGCAAGCGGGTGCTGGTCAAACACATCTCCGAGTACACCGGCGACTTCGACGGGCTGGTCGGTATCGCCACCAAAGAACACCCCGGGCTGCCGCGCATCGTGCTCGGCCACAGCATGGGCGGCGGCATCGTCTTCGCCTACGGCGTCGAACGCCCCGACGACTACGACCTGATGGTGCTATCCGGGCCGGCGGTGGCGGCCCAGACCGCCGTGTCGCCGCTGCTCGTGATCGTCGCCAAGGCGCTCGGCGCGATCGCGCCGGGTCTGCCGGTGCAGGAATTGGACGCCAGCGCAATATCCCGCGACCCGGCCGTGGTGAATGCCTACAACACCGACCCGCTGGTCCATCACGGCAAGGTTCCCGCGGGTATCGCCCGCGCGCTGCTGACGGTCAGCGAGACGATGCCGCAACGCGCCCCAGCGTTGACCGCGCCGCTGCTGGTCGTGCATGGATCCGAGGACAGGCTGATCCCCGCCGACGGCAGCCGCCAGTTGGTCGAGGCCGTGGGCAGTTCCGACGTTGAACTGAAGATCTATCCGGGTCTGTATCACGAGGTGTTCAACGAGCCGGAGCAGGACCAGGTGCTCGACGACGTGGTCTCGTGGATCAACGCCCGACTGTGAATCATGTTGCCGCGCCGTCGGACCGTTCCTTTAGTTTGGTGACATGAGCGACGACAAGATGCTGGCGCGGATCGCCGCCCTTTTGCGTCAGGCCGAAGGCACCGACAACGCCCATGAGGCGGAGGCGTTCATGGCAGCCGCGCAACGGCTGGCCACCGCGACGTCCATCGACTTGGCGGTGGCGCGGTCGCATGCGGACAAGCGCACGCCCGCGCAGGCGCCGGTCCAGCGCACCATCACCATCGGCGCGGCCGGAACCAAGGGACTGCGGACGTATGTAGGGCTATTCGTTGCGATCGCCCACGCCAACGACGTCCGCTGCGACATCGCATCCAACTCGACGTTCGTCTACGCTTACGGTTTCGCCGAGGACATCGACGCCACCCACGCGTTGTACGCCAGCCTGGTGGTTCAGATGGTGCGCGCATCGGATTCCTACATCTCGTCGGGTGCGCACCGGCCCACCCCGACGATCACCGCCAGGCTGAATTTTCAGCTCGCGTTCGGCGCCCGGATCGGACAGCGGTTGGTCGAGGCCCGCGAGCAGACTCAGCGGGAAGCGAAGAAAGATCGTCGCCGTGCGCCGGGAACCGCGATTGCGCTGCGGGACAAGGAGATCGAACTTCGCGATTACTACCGCGACGCGTCGCAGGCGCGGGGCACCTGGCAGGCCAGCCGGGCTTCTGCGGGGTATTCCTCGTCGGCGCGGCGGGCGGGGGACCGCGCCGGCAAGCGAGCACGACTGGGAAGCGGCCCAGAGCTATCCGGAGCGCGGACCGCGCTGGATCGGTGAGCGCCGAGGACCCGGCCGCGCGGGACTGGCAGCGTTCGAAGGTGTATGCCGCTGAGGAGTTCGTCCGGACACTGTTCGACCGCGCCGCCGAACACGGATCAGCCAGCGTGGAGTTCTTCGGTGCGCAGTTGACGCTGCCGCCCGAGGCGCGGTTCGCGTCGGTCCCGGCGGTGCAACGTTACGTCGACGAAGTGCTGGCGCTGGCGACAGTACGACGCCAGTGGCCGAACGTGTCCCCGCTGAAGGTGCGGGCACGGCGGGCCGCCACCGCTGCTCACTACGAAAACCGTGACGGCGCAGGAATTATCGCGGTTCCCGACCGTGCGACGGCTGGCTGGGCGATGCGCGAACTGGTGGTGCTACACGAAATCGCACATCATCTCTGCGACGCACAGCCGCCGCACGGATCGCAGTATGTCGCAACGCTATGCACATTGGCCGAGCTGGTCATGGGGCCTGAGCTCGGGCACGTCCTGCGGGTGGTCTACGCGAAGGAAGGCGTGTGCTAGCTGACCGCGACCATCTCATCGCCACAGCTGCACCGATACGGCTGGTCTGCGCCGGCGCAGTGGCATTCGACCTCAACGCGAACCCGACAACCGCAGCCGTCGTGGCCGCAGGTCAACAGTGTTCCGGCTTCGTTTGTCATCTCTTTACCTCACCTGTCTAGGGATTCAGTGGACATCGCGACTGTAGCATATACCCCCTAGGGGTATCTAGTAAACGAGGTTTATTTGGTGGCGATCGGCGAAGGCGGCGGGCTAGCGTTGGCTCATGACCCAGAATCCGAGCCCGGCCGACGTTGATGCTTTCTTGGATACCACCGTGGTTGGCGACGATCCGGCGTTGTCTGCCGCCCGGGAGGCCAGCGATGCGGCGGGGTTGCCGCAGATCGCGGTGTCCACCCAACAAGGCAAATTCCTGAGCCTGTTGGCGGCCGCGATCAAGGCGCGCCGCATTCTGGAGATCGGCACGCTCGGCGGCTTCAGCACGATTTGGCTGGCGCGCGGCGCCGGACCCGACGGACGGGTGATCACGCTCGAATACAAGCCCACACACGCCGAGGTCGCGCGGGCCAATATCGACCGTGCCGGTGTCGGCGACCGAGTCGAGGTGGTGGTCGGCCCCGCGCTGGAGACGCTCCCGACCCTGACCGACGGGCCCTTCGACCTGGTGTTCATCGACGCCGACAAAGTCAACAACGCCTCGTATCTGGAATGGGCCGTCCGACTGAGTCAGCCCGGGTCAGTTATCGTGGTGGACAACGTCATTCGGGATGGCGCGATCCTGTTACCGAACTCCGACGCCGTGGTGCGCGCCACGCGGCAGACGCTGGAGATCATGGGCCAGCACCCGAAGCTTGATACCGCTGTGCTCCAGACCGTCGGATCGAAGCACTGGGACGGGTTCGCCCTCGCGTTGGTGAAGTAACCGTTAGGGCGCCAGGTCATTGACGGCCTGCTGTGCCGAGATGACCTCGCTGATCCGCAGCGCCGTGTCACCGGCGTAGAGCGCGCCGCTGTTCACCGACGAATCGGGCATGCCGGCCAGCGGTGCCAGTGGCGTGAGTACCGGAAACCTCGGTGATTGCAGGCGGATGAGCGGGCCGGCATCGAGATACCCGAGCACCGACAGCCAGCTGCTGCTCGCGTTCAGGGCAGCGGGCAACGCCTTGGCTGTTCCATCGCTGCGGCACCACCGCCGGGTAGCAGCATTGGGGATGACGCGATGCCGAAGCGGCCAGCTGAAACCGAAAAGGGTGGTCTCCATCGTTGATTCGGCGTCGACGATCCGTCGCTGATACTCCGGATGGGCATTGGCCTCGTGCGTCATCAGAAACCGCGTTCCAGCGATCACGCCGTCGGCTCCGGCGTTCAGCGCCGCGCGGGTGTCCGCGGCGGTGGCGATTCCGCCGGCGACGAAGACGGGCCGTTGACCGGCCGCCGAACGCGCGTGTGGGAGAAAGTCGAGCGCTGGCATGGTTCCGACGAGATGGCCGCCGGCTTCTCGTCCCTGTGCGATCAAACCGTCAGCGCCCCAACCGATTGCCTGTCGCGCTTGCGCTTCGGTACCTACCATCACGAAGACGAAGATTCCGGCGCCGCGCAGCTGCTCGACGATGCCGCGATCGCCACCGAAGGCCACCACCACGACATCGACGTGCTCATCGACGCACACCGCGACGTGGCTACGACGAGTGAAGTGCATCAACAGGTTCACCGCGACGGCGCGCCCCGGCGCCTGCGCGCGAACATGATTGATCGCTGCTCGCAACTGACCGGGCCCCGCGATCCCCAGGGTGCCCAGCCCGCCCGCCTTGGCCACCGCAGCGGCCAGCGGCCCGCCGGCCAGGCCGCCGCCCATCCCGGCC